>JANNBU010000388.1:0-2959 GCA_031385805.1 Ferruginibacter sp. | reverse complement strand
TGAGGTTTGAAGTCACTATTGTCCGGTTAAAGTGGGCTAAAGCCCTACAGGTAAAGGTTTCCCTTTCATAACCCCAGCCTTAAGGCTGGGGTTATGAAATACAATACAGGAGTGGGCTTCAGCCCAAAAGCAAATGATTTAGTCGGACAATAGTGGTTTGAAGTTCGAGGTTTGAGGTTTGTTTGAATAATGTAAACAACCTCAAACTTCATACCTCAAATTCTTCCTTATGCAGACCTGTTGATAACCCTTTCTGAATTTTTTGAAGGAAAACTTTATTTTAACAAGATTAAATCCTCTTCTCTTAACCAAAACCATTTAACATGAAATCAAAAACTTTGATTGGCGGCCTTATTGCCGGGGTGCTTTCCTTTTTTCTTGGCTGGCTGGTATTCGGAATTTTATTAAAGGATTATTACAGCGCCAATACGCTCAAATATGTCGGCCTCGAAAGATTGGAACCCATCATGTGGGCATTGATCATTGCCAACCTCGCCTGGGGATTATTGCTAGCCTACATATTGGATCTTGCAGGCGCCAACTCCATGGCCAAAGGATTTACCTGTGGTCTCATTATTTTTTTCCTGATGGCATTGGGCATTGATATGTTTTTTATAGCTTTTATGAGACTGATGAGGTTACGGTTAGCTGCAGTAGATATAGGTGCAAATGCGCTGTTTGGCGGAATAATAGGTGCTGTAGTTGGCTGGTGGTATGGGCGGGGAAATAAAGGAACGGCATAGAATTTTTCTTTGGTAGCATTGATTAAGAAAATATCGAACAGGAACAAGGAATTTCGAATGATGATCGGAGTTAACACTTCGACATTCAATATTCCTTGTTCCTTGTTCGATATTCATTTGTTCCTTATTCGATACTCTAATACCAGGTATTCATTTCAGCATGGCCTGCCAATGATTTTGTTTCCATAACAGGTTTTATGAAATCCGTATAATCCGCCTCAGCAGTTTTTACTTAATTTCGATAAGTGACTTTCCTCAAAAACATATCCGCTACGAATGCTCCCGACGATGAACTGGTTCAGTCATATAAATCAACAGGTGATCTGAAGGTCCTGGCTGAACTTTATCAACCCTATATGGACCTGGTATATGGTGTCTGTCTTAAATATTTAAAAGATCCTGAACCTGCAAAAGATTCTGTATTGGCAATTTTTGAAGAACTGATCACTAAACTGCAAAAACATGAGGTAAATAATTTCAAAGCCTGGTTATACCAGTTATCGAAAAATCATTGCCTGATGATACTTCGGTCGGCGAAAAAGTTTATGAAAACACAAATGGATGTATCCCTTATGCAAAATGAAGAACCGGTGCATCTGAACGGGGAACTGGAGAAGGAAGAAAACTTTAAACAGTTGCACTATTGCCTTGGTCAATTGGTTGCAGAACAAAAAAATGTGCTTGAATTATTTTACCTGGAAGGAAAGTGTTACAACGAGATCGTATCCCTCACAGGAATTGAATGGAACAAAGTAAGAAGCTTTATACAAAACGGAAGAAGGAATTTAAAATTATGTATGGATAAACAAATGAGTAAATAATGTCTCAACAGGGAAACGATATCAAACAATACAGCGCTGCAGATTTTGAACGCTATCATTCCGGTAAAATGACAGCATCCGAAATGCATACTTTGGAAAAAGCTGCATTGAATGACCCTTTCCTTTCCGATGCGCTGGATGGCTATATGCATACAAAAACTGCAGTGACCGACATCAATGAACTTAAAAATAAATTACTGAAGAAAGAGGGTGATGAAAAAGTAATTTGGTTCAGACACCCGCTCTTAAAAATTGCAGCGGTATTGATATTATTTGCGGGTTTTGGATGGGTGTTCTATAAAAATAACAATCCAAAGCAATATGAGATTGCAGCAATTAAGGATAATAGTATTAAAAGTGAAATTGATATTGATAAGATGACAGATACTGTAATAAGTAAAAAGGCAGAAGGCATTATTGCCATTGTACCGGAAGATGCAATAAAGCAACAACAAAATATTTATCCGCAGAAAAATATTGGCGGTAACCTTGAAAGAAAAAAAGAAATAGTAACAGTTCCCGATGCTACTATCAGTGCTTCTGAAGCTACTAATTTTACCTTAACCCAGAGCAGTGTTGCTGCAACAAGTGATTCGGTAAGCAACACAAATACTTATTATGCCAATATTCAATCCGAGTCAGCTAATAATAACAGTATTAATAACGCACTTGCAGGAAAAGTTGCCGGTGCACAGGTTACAACACTGAAAAAGATCAGGGGCAGGATAACAGACAGTAAAGGCAACCCGGTTTCATTTGCAAATGTGATCGATAAAAAAAATAATATTGGAGTTCAGTCTGATAAAGCCGGGTCATTTGCATTTACTACTCCTGATTCAGCACCGAAAGTTGATGTAAATGCAATCGGTTATCAGGCTATCACAAAATCACTGAGTAATGACAGCATGGCAAATAACCTGGTATTATTGGAACAGGATAATGTACTAAAAGAAGTTATAGTCAATTCGGCCTTCCAGACTAAAAGAACAAACCGTTCTCAATCTTCCTCAGTAATATATAAATCAAAGGAAAAACAGGATCAACGTATAACAGTTACCAATGCCATACCTGTTAATGGCTGGATGGATTTTAATAAATATGTAAATGATAGTTTAAAGACAATTGAGCAACTTGGTCCCGCTTCAGTTAGCGCCGAAGTATTGGTTTCTTTCAACGTAAATGATAAAGGGGAACCGGTTGATATCAATGTGAAAAGATCTTTATGCAGCACCTGTGATGCGGAAGCTATTCGTATCCTCAAAAACAGTCCCGCCTGGAAATTAAATAAAAAGCGTAAAAAGGCTCATGCGGTGGTGAGGTTTTAGGGTTTTCAATTGAAAATTGATCATTGAGCATTGAATATTTAATATTTAATATTGGGTATTGATTACTGAA
>JANNBU010000343.1:0-5447 GCA_031385805.1 Ferruginibacter sp. | reverse complement strand
TGCCGTTAATTGAAATGACTGCAGCTATTTGCCTGCTCATCGGCAAAGCCAGGAAACCGGCCGTGTGGGTGTTAACTTTGATGCATGTTGTCATCCTGCTCATGCTCGGCCCTGTTGGATTAAACATCAATGCCGTTATCTGGCCATGGAATGTACTGATGCCATTGTTATTGTTTTCCCTTTTTTACAACAGCTCAATAGAATATAATTATGCTTATTTCCGTAAACCATTGGCCTGGCTGGTACTGTTGTGTTGGTGGATATTACCCTGGTCTCAACTTGCAGGGTATTGGGATAAATACCTGTCATCGGTCCTGTACAGTGGCGGGGTAGAACAGCTTTTTATTTGTACCAATGATCCCGCAGCAAAAAAACAAATGATTGTTTACATGGATAAGGAATTTAAGGTCATTCCATGCTCACCTGTTTTATCTGTATATAAATGGGGCGTAGCAGAAATGAAAACAGCCCCATATCCCGAAAAACGTATTTACAAAGCCATCATAGCTGCATGGAAAAAAAAGTATCCAAATAATACAGATAGATTTTATATATACAAGCCTGGTTTCGCTTATACTGTAGAGGAAGTGTCCACGCCTTAGAGATAGGATGCTAGATACAGGATACCGGTTACCGGATACAGGATACCGGATCGAAGCATCGCAACAATATCCTGCATCCTGTATCTTGTATCCTGCATTTGCTAAGATTTACCCCAAATCATACCCCCTTTAAAGAAAAATTGTGTAATTTTATACCCCAACCGCAGTTGTTTTTGGGATTAACAGGATCCCGGAAAACAATATCATAAACGAAACCAAGCCACATTCGTTCATATTAAAATTGATCAGAGCCGGTATGACCGGTATTCAGAACAGTTAATCCAATTTATGAAACATATTTGCTTGCTTTTTTTGTTTGTAATACGTATGACTGCCAGTGGGCAGATCTACCTGCATGATTTTGGTAACAGTCCTATATCTGCACATCCTTATAACGTTAATCCTGCTGTTTTTCAATCAAACTTATCGGCATCTTCATGGGCGAACAGCACATCGGCCTGGACCAGTTATGCCGGAAGCACGGGTGAAGCAATAGCCCTTTCAAATTCTGCTGGTACAGCTTCCATTACACTTACGTTTACTGTTGCAGCAGGGTATAAAATAAATATCACAAGCTTTGATTTCTGGCGACAGCGAAGTACAACAGGTGCACAGAACTGGTCTATGACCATCAATGGTATTACTACAGGCTCGGGTACAATTCCAACAAGTGGCGCTGCAATAGGAACCACCCTGGTTGCAAACCCGGTTAATAATCTTGCCGGCACCATTACAATTGTTATTTCATTATCAGGCGCATCTGCAACAGGAACTTTCCGGCTGGATGATTTTACATTGAATGGAACTGTTATCCCTAATACTTATATGTTATTGGATCATTTCAACAGGAATGATTCCATAAGGCCCGCAATACCATCCAGTGGCGGCCCTGCCTGGTGGGTTGAGCAGGAGCCCGGATTGTGTTTCAGCGGCAGTGCCCTCGATAAGATAAGGATAAAAAGTAACCAGCTTGAATTATCCGGTTGTACCTATAGTAACAGTACATGCCTCGTTGACCCAACAGAGGCAACCAGTATGAATATGACGGGGAAATATCCAACGGTATTTTCTACCGCATCTGCCACAATGGAATGGTATTTCAACATGCAGCAGAGCAGGGCAGACCCAAGTGGTTTTGCTTCCGGGGAATATGGAGCAGCTTTTGTTATCGGATCCAACACCAATGATCCCGTTGCAGCAAGCAAAACCGGTTATGCTGTTATATTCGGCGAATCAGGAACTGCTGATCCGCTGAGACTTGTCTCTTTCAATGGTTCCGTATTCAACAGTACCACTTTTACGAATATACTTTCTGTTGCATCGCCTGCGGTAAAAACAAATTATATGAGCATTAAGGTTACTTATAACCCTTGCAGCAATGAATGGTCACTAACGGTAAGGGACGATGGTACATCTTTTGCCGATCCTTCAACAATTACCGGGGTGGGTGCCACTGCTGTTAATACAACCTTTACTTCATCAGGCCTGCTTTGGCTGGGACAGGTATGGAACCATGGCAGCTCCTGCGCATTGGCAAAATTTGATAATATTTACATTCCCAAAGTGGGAACCAATACAGGTACTTATGCATGGAATGGAACTGTGAATACAGACTTCCAGTCTGTCTATAACTGGACACCGGTACGGCAATGTGTAAAGCCAACTGATAAGCTTGTTTTTAACAGCACATCGCCTGCATCTTCTGTTTTAACGAATATACCCGACCAGGCCATTGCCCAGTTAACGGTAACCAATAACCGCACAATAACTTTAAGTGATGTGGCCGGAAATGGGGTGGCAAGTACCCTTACCATTGGAGGATCAACGGGAACAGACCTGCAGGTAGATGCCGGTTCCACCCTCAACTTTGATGTATCATCCGCAGCAGCCGGCGATGCAATGGTTATTAACCTGGGAGCAGGTGCAACAGGAAGTGTCTCCGGTACGATATCCTTTAATTCAACACCCGGCGGCACAAAATCACACCGGTTGCAGGCTGCCGATGCAATGGCAATAACCATAAGTAATACCGGGCTCATTAAGGCAATGAACCTGCTGGGAAACCCTTTCGGAAGTAGCCTTCCTTTGAATACAGTTGTTTTTAATTCAGGTGCTGTTTATGAATGTTACAGTGGTGCCAATCCTTTCGGACTGGCCCAACCGGATTCCAAAGTGATATTTAATACAGGAAGCATTTACCGACACTATACAACCAATCAACCTTCGGTATTGGGGCGTGTGTATGCTGATGTTGAATTTTATGAAAATACAAATATCAGTACAGGAGGCGCAACTGCACTCACTGTAAACAATTTGAAAGTATTGAACGGTACAACACAATTTACCGGCTCGGCAAACACCCAGCCGGTAAATACGAATATCAAAGGCGATTTGATACTGTCTCCCGGAACAACATTCAGTTATGATCCTGTTGTTGCAAGTTCATTCATTTTCAACGGCGCCGTTGTTGCACAAAAGATAAACAGCACGGGAACACTTACACTGGGCAAACTATTAACGGTAAGGCTTAGCAGTAGTTATGCTACCCCACCACAACTCACAGTAGAGACCGATATAAAAATTGCAGGGATACTTGATATTGTGCAGGGTACCTTAAAGTTAACCGGCAATATTCATATTTTATCCGATGGGATAAGCACGGCTTCTGTTGCACCCATAACCGGTGCGATCAATTATGGTACCGGAAGATTTGTAGTGGAACGTTATATACCAAACCACAGCAAAGCATGGCAATTCCTGGCTGTTCCAACAACGGGCCAAACAGTGAATGCGGCCTGGCAGGAAGGCAATGCCCCATTGGTTGCCGGAAGAGCCGGGCTTGGTACCATCATCACAAACAATGTTGCAGGAACAGGTTTTGATATCATTGGCGGCACAGGTCCATCCATGAAAATGTATGATACTACCGGTGCCGGTTCCTGGAAAGGTATCAGCCGTACAGATACTGCCATATATAACAAGAAGGGATACATGCTTTTTGTACGGGGCGACCGTACAGTTACTACAACTACTGCAACAGCCACCGCAACCACTTTGCGTACAACGGGCAAAATATTCGACCCTGTTTCCAATATACCCCCTGTTACAACAATAGGTTTCGGCAAGTTTGAATCCATTGGCAATCCATATCCGTCTGCCATTGATTTTTCAAATGATCTGGCTGTATTAAAATCTGTCAATGTTCAGAAAGTATTCTATACATGGGATCCCAAACTGGGCGGCAGCAATAATGTAGGAGGCTACCAGACCTTTGTTAAAGGTACCGGTGCCGACTATACGGTTTTGCCCGGCGGCGGCAGTTATCCTGTGGCCGGAACGGTACAAAACCTTGTACAAAGTGGCCAGACATTTTTTGCCCGCACATTTGGAGGTACGGGAACCATTACATTTACAGAGAGTGCTAAAGTAAGCGGCAGCAGTCTTGTAACAAGACCGGGAAACAGCGCGGGGGTTAAACAATTACGTACAAATCTTTATGCAGTTTCAGGCGACAGTACGGTCCTGTTAGACGCAGTATTGAATGAATTCAGGGCAGGTTTTACAAACGGAATTGACATACTGGATGCAGTAAAACTTAATAATACAAATGAAACCCTGGGTATATCTTCCGGTGAAACTATACTTGCTGTAGAACGGAGGAGTGATATCCGGCCTGCCGATATTATTTCGTATAACCTTAGCCGTTTAAAGCTACAGCAATATGAATTTGAATTCATCCCTGTTCACCTTTTTAAACCCGGGCGGGAAGCATTCTTAGAAGACAGTTATTTGCAAACCTTAACCCGGGTGAGTTTAACAGAAAGCAGCAGGATACGTTTTGATGTACTGAATAACCCCGGCTCTTATGCAACAGACAGGTTCAGGCTTGTGTTTAAGCAAAAGCGTGTACCCATCGTGTATAGTAATGATAAAACAGTTATTGCAAAGCAGGGAAGTAATATTGTTGTATATCCAAATCCCGTACCGGGAAAGCTGATTAGTGTATCATTGAATAATTATGCCCCCGGAAAATACAAACTACAGATTGCCGCCAGATCCGGGCAGTTGGTTCTGGAACAATTCATAAATATTGCCGGGAATCATTTCAATAAAGCAATTCAATTACCCGGGGTTGTTGCAGGGAATTATCAACTTATAATTACTGCTGCTGATGGTACTAAAACGATGCAGGAACTTGTTATTTTCTAACCCCATCCTTAAGGATGGGGTTAAAGGAAAGCACTGCTGCCTAAGGGCTTTAGCCCTGATGGGAATGGCTGATTTGTAAATAACAGGAATACCCACATTGGCTAAATATACCTACACTATAAGACAGTGCTTAGAAGGACGTATCTTAAACGAATCAGCAATCCTGCTCATTCGTTTGTGATATGCTCCTGGTAGTGCCTTCTCCTAAGCAACCTAAGGCCACCGCAGCCTGATATATAATTACTTTAACAAAATACGGGTTCACTTAAATATATCGCAATGGTCTTAACGATATATCATTTTAAAATCATTGCCATGAAACATAAAGTACACAATTGGATGTCAGAAGGGCTTTCAGGAAAGTTTGGTAAAAAAGTATATTACCAGTTACGCGGCAAAACCTTTGTTCGCAAAGCGCCTAAAGTTGGCTATAATAAGACAGCAACTGAAAAACAGGCCGCTGTAAGGACACGTTTTACAGAAGCACAGCATTTTGCAAAGTCGGTTATCAGCGACCCTGCTCTAAAAGCTTTTTATGCGAAAAAAGCGAAAAACGGCTGTTCAGCATACAATCAGGCTATCTCAGAATTCTTAAGAAATTTTTAACCCCGGCCTTAAGGCCGGGGTTAAAAATTT
>JANNBU010000324.1:0-12397 GCA_031385805.1 Ferruginibacter sp. | reverse complement strand
TGCACTGTATTGGTATTAACAACAGGTGTTGATGTTACATTACTTTGATCCTTATCTTCCAGGGAAGCTATACTTTCCGGAACATTCGTTTGCAAAGGATCTATATCATTTTTATTTGATCCGTTATTATTGTTTATTTGTTTTTCTGTTGAAGGTTTTATCATTTTCTTTTCCGCAACATCTTTTACAGGCCCTTCCTTTTTAAGCAATGATATCGCTGTAAATAAACATGCAAATAATATTGCAGCAGCAACTGCTATTTTCCAAAAACGCATGGTAACTACACGGCCTTTCTCATGGCGGTATAAAACATGTTTGTTTTCAAACACTATTTTTTCGGTTGCATCTAATTTTGTTTGCTGAAGGATCTTCCATTCAGTTAAAAAAGAATTATTTGAACCAACCAGGTCTTCCATTTTTTGGGAAGCTGCCGGGTCAAGTTCATTATCAAGATGTAATAATAAATTCTCCTGCAGCAGATCCTGGTCAACTTCATTTTTATACAACCCGTTCTTTGCACTGAAACTGATAGTTTCTGATGGCAATGTTGTTTTAAGCAATGATTGTAATTCAGGTTTCAGGTCAATATTTTCCTCCACAAATTGTTCAACAGCTTTCCTTTCTGTAGCAGACAGTTCATTGTCTACATACAGCAGAAAAAATGTTTCGTAATTATGGCGGTTAATAGTCATTTCATTTAAAGGTTTAAATCGTTTAAGACGTTTAAGGTTAACTTTAAACGACTTAAACGTTAAACGTCTATATTACGTTTTCCGGTTTTACAATATAAGCACGCAATTGCAACCTTGCCCTGTGCAAATAAACTTTTACCTGGCTTTCATTCAGTCCTGTTATTTGCCCGATCTCGGCATAGTTATATCCTTCATAATCTTTCAGCATCACAAGGCTTCTTGCTGTTTCGCTCAATTTACCAAGCGCTTCATCCAATATTCTTTTTGCATTGAAATGTTGTTTATCGGCGCCACGGTCATTTTCATCAAATTCCTCTTTAAAACTGATCCGTTTATTTTTCCGGATATGATCTATCATCTGGTGGTATGCCACCGTAAATAAATAACTTTTGCATTTTTCATTATCTACCTGCTGGCGGTTTACCCACATTTTTTCAAAACTACCCTGCACCACATCCCTGGCATCTTCTTCATGACGCAGATTCTTGAGGATAAAGCGATAAACGTTATCCGCATACTGGTTTACACATTCATTATATTCTCTCTCCGTCATATAGTGATTATGGCGTGGCTATTCGGGCCAGCTTGTTAGTTGGAGTAAGACGGAACAGCCGTCCTGAAAGTTACAAAACATTCAATTTTTTATGCGGTAAGGTGTAAAATACCCTGTGTTATGAAGTTCCAGGGGGAAATACTATTGTTAGGCTGGGTATAGTTTTTACAACAATTTGTGGAGGATTTCCCCGGTACAGTACAATTTTCAGAGGATTTTGTTGAAAAATCAGCCGCTATGATGAGGGTAATGCATAGCAGTACCAAGGTAAAAAAAAGCAGTATTTCCTTTTTTATCTGCATAGCGGTTGTTTAAAGGTAGAACGAATGTAAAAACTTAAAAGTTACAGTCCATCATAAATAGTGTTAAACATATTCAAAATATGCTCCCTGCCAAGGGCAAACAAATTGAGCCCGAAACAGTCATTTCCGGGATTCTGTTGTTAGATTTGTACGGAATAATAACCAAAATAGCATGAATACATCTTTTGTTACCCGTATTTCATCAGAATTGGATGAGATCAGATCGGCGGGGCTTTTTAAAACCGAACGGATCATCGGCAGCGAACAAGGTGCCGAGATCATCGTTGGCGGGAAAACCGTTTTAAATTTCTGCGCCAATAATTACCTGGGGCTGTCATCACACCCAAAAGTGCTGGAAGCGGCGAAAAAATATATTGATTTGCGTGGTTATGGAATGAGCAGCGTACGTTTCATCTGCGGCACCCAGGATATACATAAAGAACTTGAAAAAAAACTTGCTGAATTTTTAGGTACAGAAGATACCATTTTATATGCCGCTGCTTTTGATGCCAATGGCGGTGTTTTTGAACCTTTGTTCAATGAACAGGATGCGATCATTAGTGATGCGCTGAACCATGCATCTATTATTGATGGTGTTCGTTTATGTAAGGCCCAGCGTTTCCGCTATGAACACAATAACATGGCCGACCTGGAAGAAAAATTAAAAGAGTCTGCCAGTTTACGTAGCCGCATCATTGTTACTGATGGTTCATTCAGTATGGATGGAACGATCGCACAACTTGATAAGATCTGCGACCTGGCAGATAAATATGATGCTATTGTTATGATCGATGAATGTCATTCTTCAGGTTTTCTTGGCAAGACCGGCCGGGGCACACATGAATACAGGAATGTAATGGGGCGTATAGATATTATTACCGGAACATTGGGAAAAGCGCTGGGCGGTGCCAGTGGTGGTTTTACTTCGGGTAAAAAAGAGATCGTTGAAATATTGCGACAACGCAGTCGTCCATATCTTTTTAGCAATACCGTGGCACCAAGTATTGTAGGTGCTTCTATTGCTGTATTAGATATGTTGAGCCATACAACCGACCTGAGGGATAAGTTAGAAAGCAATACAAAATATTTTCGCACTAAAATGACGGAAGCAGGTTTTGATATCAAACCCGGCGATCATCCCATTGTACCCATCATGTTATATGATGCAGTGGTTGCACAAAATTTTGCAGCAAAACTTTTAGACGAAGGAATATATGTGATTGGTTTCTTTTTCCCGGTGGTGGCAAAGGGACAGGCACGTATCAGGGTTCAGTTGAGTGCAGCACATGAACAGCGGCATTTAGATAAAGCCATTGAGGCATTTACAAAAGTTGGAAAAGAATTGGGGGTATTGAAATAGCCTCACCCCCAACCCTCCCGAAAAATCGGGACAGGCTCTCTCCTTCAGAGAGGGGAAGGAGAATAAGGCGTTGAAAAATTTGTAAATGCTTTTTGAAATAGTAAATAAGATTGATAGGTTAACTTCGCACTGGTAAATGATAATATAAATTACCACTGTTGAACACATTCGCTACGCTCAGTGCAGGCTGTGCGTCGCCGTTAACAGATTCTTTATGTACAAATGTTGGCTACAAAAAAACACATGTCAGAAACATCCGAAACATTTATTGCCAAGAGCTCTATAAAAGCTGCCGACCTGGAACACAGGCGTAAGATCAATTTCAATATTGGTAAATACAATGCGGCAGTACCGCAGGGTAAAACGCAGTTTGAAAATGTGAACCTTGCCAGGGAAAGGGCAAAAAATATTAAATGGCGTGCCATTGAAACACTGGATCAGCAATTAGAAGAATTTGAAATGAATTTTACCAAACGTGGTGGTAAAGTTATCTGGGCAGAGAACAGTGCACAGGCAATTGAAGAAATACTGAATATCTGTAAGCAAAAAAATTGCAAAACGCTTGTAAAAAGCAAGAGCATGGTTACAGAAGAAATTCACCTCAATGATGCACTTGAGCAAAACGGCATTGAAAGTATTGAAACTGATCTTGGTGAATACATTCAACAATTAGATGGCGAAGCGCCTTATCATATTGTGACACCGGCCATGCACAAGAGCAAGGAAGATGTGGCAAAACTTTTTGCAGAAAAATTAGGTACAGATCCGAAACTTACTCCCGAAGAACTTACATTGGTTGCAAGAAATATTTTAAGGAAAAAATATGTTGAAGCAGAAGTTGGTGTTACGGGTGCAAATTTTATTATCAGCGATATCGGCGCTATTGCCGTAACAGAAAATGAAGGCAATGCAAGGCTGAGTTGTTCATTCCCTAAAACACATATTGTTATTGTTGGTATTGAAAAGATGATCCCATCGATAACAGACCTGGCTTTGTTCTGGCCACTGCTCAGCACATTCGGTACCGGGCAGAAGATAACTGTTTACAATACCATCATCACCGGTCCGAGACAGAAAAATGAAACAGACGGGCCGGAAGAAATGTATGTGATCCTATTGGATAATGAACGCACAAATATTTTAAAAAATCCAAAACAAAGAGAAAGTCTTTATTGCATTCGTTGTGGTGCCTGCCTGAATGCATGTCCAGTGTACAAGAACATTGGCGGCCATGCTTATGGGGCTACATACAGCGGCCCGATCGGTAGTGTTATTACGCCACACCTGCAAGGCATGGAAGATTTTAAACATTTAAGTTTTGCCTCTTCCCTTTGTGGAAATTGTACAGAAGTATGTGCTGTAAAAATAAACCTGCATGAACTGTTGCTTGAAAACCGGCAGGAATCTGTAGAAGAAGGACATACAACCTTTACCGAACGTATGGCATGGAAGATATGGAAAACCGCCAGCACAAAAAGAAGCCTGATGAATATGGGGAATGGCAAATTAAAAAACAAGATCGTTAACCGTCTGTTCAAAGACTGGAGCAAAAATAGGGGTGAATTGGATTTTAGCCAAAAGACATTTAATCAAATGTGGAAAGAGCGATCGAAAATTAATAATTAGTAATTAAGAATTAATAATTGGGCTTGACTGCAGGCCTATATTATTTGTGATGGTACTTATCTACTCACATACTTCATCCACCCGCTTGCAGTATATCTGCAAATTTATTTTTAATGAAATATTAGGCACTACACATAGCATTACCATAGATTCAGAAAGTTTTAAAAAACATGAAGGGCCGAAGATCAACTACAGTGATATTGAAATTGATGATGCTTTCAGAATAAAAAATCATCCTTTACTTTTAGAGGCTGGCATTAAAGACCAGCATCCTGTTTGTTTTGAAACAAATGGCTACAAAGCATTTTTTAAAACACACAATTCAGATTTCCCTTTTGACATTTTTGCCGCTACATTTTATTTAATAAGCCGCTATGAAGAATACCTGCCGTATGAAATGGATATGTATGGAAGGTATGCACATCAAAATTCGTTTGCATTTAAAGAAGGGTTTTTAAACATCCCGTTGGTGAATATCTGGATACAGGATTTTGGAAGATCATTAAAAAGCAAATATTCAATATTCAATGTTCAATGTTCAATATTCAATTTTTTGCCTACTTACGATATTGACATTGCTTATTCGTTTAAACACAAAGGATTGCTGAGAAATCTTGGTGGTTTTCTTAGATCACCATCTTTGGAAAGATTGACTGTATTGGCGAACTTAAAAAAGGATCCGTTCGATAGTTATGAGTTCATGCAACAGTTGCACAGCAAAAATAAACTGGAACCCATTTATTTTTTTCTGGTTGCCACATCAGGGAGTATGTATGATAAAAATATCTCTCCATATTCAAATGCCATGTGGCAGCTGATAAAGCGTCATGCAAAAAAGTATACTATTGGTTTGCACCCCTCCTGGAGAAGTAATAACAATATAACTATCCTTAACCGCGAAAAAAAAGTATTAGAGACAGCCGCCGGTGTGCCGGTAAAAAATTCAAGGCAACATTATATAAAATTATCCCTGCCCGATACATTTGAAAAACTAATTGAAGCCGGTATTGACAATGATTACAGTATGGGATATGGCAGTATCAATGGTTTCAGGGCTTCCGTTGCTTCGTCGTTTTACTGGTATAATTTAAAAGATGAAAAGATAACGGCATTAAAACTGCATCCTTTTTGTTTTATGGATGCCAATAGTTTTTATGAACAACAATTAAACGCTGACCAGGCTTATGACGAGATCGTTCATTACCAGGAAGCCTGTAGAAAAGTAAATGGAAATTTTATCAGCATCTTTCACAATAATTTTTTGGGAACCGATAAGCAATTTGCCGGGTGGAAAGAAATGTATGTGAAGTTCATATCTCAGGTTCCAATATAGCTTTTGTACTCTTCTTTATACTATAATTTACGAGATAAACGCCGATCAGTGTGACAATTGCTCCCCACAAAATATTAATAGTAAGTTTTTCATTCAATACCAGTGCCGCTACAACCATTGCCACAAGCGGGTTTATATAAGCATATAGAGAAGAGATGGCTGCAGGTAATTTTTTCATGGAATAGATAAATGCAACAAAACTTATAATAGAACCGAAAATTACCAGGTAAAAGATCACCAGCCACACTTTTAAAGAAATGGCATAAACAGGAACCGTGGGTTGTGTTGCTTCTGCCATCAGCATTAAAATAATTGCACTGATGAGCATTTGCCAGCCGGTACCATAATATGGATTTATGTTTGCCTTATTTCTTGCAATGAAAATAGTACCGAAGCTCCATGATAACATAGCAATAAGTGACAATGAAAGCCCGATGGCAAATGACGCACTGCTATTACTAAAAGCATTTTCATAAAATACGATCCCTACCCCTGCGATCCCAAGGAAAAGCCCGAGAAATGTAAGTACGGTCATTTTTTTACTTTTAAAAAAAACGCGTTCTATTATTACAACACTTAATGGATACAAAGCGCCTATCAAGGCGCTGAGGCCGGTGGGTATATATTTTAAACTCCAGGTACTTAATCCGTTTGCAAATACAAACATCAATATCGACATTACAATGATCCAGCGAAATTGTTTGGCGGTAGGTAGTGGAGATTTTTTGTAGAACATAAAAAAAGCAACAAAACAAATACCCGCTATCAGCTGCCGGATATACGCCATTTGCAAAGCAGGTATTTCATTTACACCTATCTTGCTGGCAACCCAGGTAGTGCCCCATACCACACTTGTAATAAAGAGTGCAAGGTATCCTTTTCCTTTCCCGTCTAATTTGTTTATACCCTGCATCATTAAATTAAGATGATTCTTGTTTCGTTATACGTATCTCTTTCTCTTCTCTCGTTTCTCCGTTTCTCGTTTAATGTTTCTCGTTGTTCGTTTCTCGTTTAGTGTTCAATATTTGTAGCACTAAACAAGAAACGATAATAATTATTGCCTGAACTGCTCATTTATTTCAGAAGATAAAATTTGTGCATTTTTCTTAAAAAAAACAGATTCAGATTTATTAATTTAGGCTATATCAGATTATTAATACTTTCGTTTCTGGTCTCTCGTTTCTCGTTTAGTCTCCAATATTAGAAAGGTCAAAATAACGAGAAACTAGAAACGAGAGACGATGTTCTAATGCCTGAAGTGGCGCATTCCTGTAAGTACCATGCCCAGGTTATTTTCTTTGCAGTAAGCAATTGAATCTGCATCCCTGATAGAACCACCAGGCTGTATAAAAGATGTAATCCCTGCCTCATGTGCGATCTTTACACAATCATCAAAAGGAAAAAATGCATCACTTGCCAAAGCTGCACCCGTAAGATCAAATTTGAACTGCCCCGCTTTTTCAATGGCATGGCGCAAAGCATCAATGCGGCTCGTTTGTCCGCAACCTTTACCGATGAGTTGTTTATCTTTTACCAATGCGATCGCATTACTTTTAAGATGTTTGCAAATGATGTTTGCAAACATCAGATCCTCTTTTTCGGAAACCGCTGTTTCTCTTCCACCTGATTCGTTCCATTCTGCGTAATTGCCTTCATCTAATCCCTGCACCAAAACTCCATTCAGCACAGACTTATATTGCTCTTTATTTTCAGGCTGTGCTTTCAGTTGCAAAATGATGCGGTTCTTTTTTGTTTTTAATATTTCTAATGCCTCTGCATTAAAAGCGGGTGCGATCAATACTTCAAAAAATATCTCATTGATGGCGTTTGCTGTGGCTTTATCAATCTCCCCATTGCATACCAATACACCGCCAAATGCACTTTCGGGATCGCCAGCCAGTGCTGTATCCCAGCTCTCCTTCACAGTTTTCCTGCTACTAATACCACAAACATTCGTATGCTTGATGATCGCAAAAATTCTATCTGCAACACTGAATTCTTTGATCAATGCCATCGCAGCATCAACATCAACCAGGTTATTATAAGAAAGTGTTTTACCATTCAGTTGCTCAAACAATGCTGAAATATCGCCATAAAATACGCCTGATTGCTGGGGGTTTTCACCATACCGCATCGGTATTGGATTTGTAACTGATTCTAAAAAAAACAATGGCTCTGTATGACCTGCCTGCCGGTAGGCAGGGTTAAAATATTTCGCGATCACTACATCATAATGCGCAACGATCTCAAAAGCCTTTGCAGCAAAATATTTTCTTTGTTCAATCGTGGTCTCCCCTTTTTGTTCTTTAAGTAAATTTTCCAGCATTCCGTAATCCTTCTTAGCCGCCACTACCAACAGGTCATTGAAATTTTTGGCAGCAGCCCTGATCATGGATGGGCCACCGATATCAATTTTCTCGATGATCAGTTTTTCTTCATTTGTTGATCTTAATGTTTCTTCAAAAGGATAGAGATCAACAATTACAAGATCAATTTCAGGGATATGAAATTCTTTCATTTCCTTCAGGTCATTTTCATTATCCCTTCTCCCCAATATTCCTCCGAATACAGATGGATGAAGTGTTTTTACACGTCCACCCAAAATAGACGGGTAGGTTGTTAATGATTCAACAGGAATGCAAGGCACTTTGAGGTCTTCAATAAATTTTTGTGTTCCGCCCGTACTGTAAATGGTTACGCCCAGGTTATTCAATTCCCGGACAATATTTTCAAGGCCATCTTTGTAAAAAACAGAAATGAGTGCCGATTGTATTTTTTTCATATACCGTTAGCTGCCTGCCGGCATTGATTTTAAGAAGTTGATGAATTGATGGGTCTTTACTCTTCAATATTTAAAACAAAAGCCCCTTGCTCGGGTATTGAAAAGCAGGGCAAATCTAACGCTAAGCATTCTTTTTTCCAGTTGGCAATTTTCCACAAACTGTTAGAAGAATCGAATAAAATGACAGAAGGCTTTATGGCAGTGATTATGGCGGCTATTTTTATAGCGGGATTTTTTGAAATGATCAGTATATCAACATTTAACCTGCTTGCCATTGGTTCATAGAAAACCATTGTATCGATCAGGATTATTTTTTTATTATAGAATTGCCAATATTTATTTTGATGTTGAAGGCCATTCAAATGTTCTACCTTTTTATCAAGATGCAGGGAAATGCGGGCAGGTTTTAAATGAAAGTTTTGGAGAAGTCCATCCTGCTGCAAAATACTATCACCATAAAAAGCATACTTATTGCCTGAAATAAAATCCACCGCACTGCACCTGGGAACATTATAGACGATCATCTTTCTTTGTTGATATAACCCGAATTTTGTGTATGCCTGTAATATTGTAAAAGCAAATAAGCTAACCAATGCGATCCGGAACATTGGTTTGTTTTTGTACAACACCCAGCAACAAACTCCAACAACGATGGCATACAAAAGCCAGGTAGATAAAACATTTGAAAAAATATTATCCAGCCGGGAATATGAAAAATTGTTACAGGTTTGTATAATGAAGTTCATTAACCAGACAAGTATGCTGATCAGTTTCCCTGCATAAACCCCAACAATATTTATCCATGAGAATGCGATCAGAAATATTTCGGCAAATAAAATAACAGTAGATAACGGAACCGCCAGTAAATTTGTTATCAAGAATAAATTAGGGAACTGGTGAAAATAATAAATGCAACTTGGAAATGTAATTATTTGTGCTGACAGTGTAACAGCGATCATATTCCATAATTTATCCAGTTGCTTATTCTTTATATACACAGCATGATAAATAACCTGCTGGAGCCAGATGATCCCAATAACAGCCAGGTAGCTAAGTTGAAAACCTACATCCCACAAAAAATATGGATCGTAACACAGCAATACAAAAGCTGATGCAGCCAGCGAATTATATATGGAAGACTGTGTGAAGAAATTCTTACCAATTACAATACAGGTAAACATTACCGCACTTCTTAAAACTGATGCTGAAGCGCCTGTTAATAAAGAGAAGAACCAAAGACTACCAAGGATCAACAATACTTTTAACAATCTGGAATTTTTTACTACGGGTAACCGGTTAAATATCCATACCAACATCACATAAATTAATCCAAGGTGTAAACCCGATATGGCAATGATATGTACTACGCCGGTATTGCTGTATGCCTGCACCAGGTCTTTATCAAGATCTTCTTTGTAACCGATCAGTAATGCTTCGGCGATCCCAAGAATATTTTTATCGGGTGGCAAATATTTTTTCAACTCATTAACAATATATTTCTGACCTGAAAAAATAAAAGCCCGGCCCTGGTTTATTTTTTTTTGTTGCAATAAAACTATCTCATCCCTTTTTAAATAAACATTGTGAAATATTTGTTGAAAGGCAGCATAACGTTCATAATTAAAAGCACCGGGGTTACCGGAATTTTTGATCCGCTGAAGCGGTTTGTCGATCAATATCCTGTCGCCATAATGAATTGATCCTGCAACTGAGTCTTTGGAAAAATAGATCAGTAATTTTCCATTAACAGGAATCATTTTACCATTTTGATAAATAGTTTCCACGATCCCTTCACACTTATATGATTTTGATTTTTCGGTTAACGGTTCTGCTATCCTCGCTAACAATGTTACACTGTCATTATAATAATGACCGAACCATTGTTTGTTGTGCCGTATATCTTTTTGCCAGGTAAGTAACATGGCGAAGGCTGCAAGAATGCTGTGCAATAGTATTCCCTGGAATACCTGCAACTTATAACGTACTTCTATTGCAATAAAATGCAGCAAGATGAATGCAAGCATAAAACAAACCAAACAACAGATTATGAAGTTGAAAGAGAACTGTACATACCATTGTAATATTATTCCTGCTATCAATGGCAGTAATAACCTGGAGAAAGGTGCAGCTTTCCAAATGGGGATGCGGTACGGATGCATGGGCTAATGTAGCACAGAACCTTTGGAAAAGCAAGTGGAATTGGAGAGGAAATAAACGGGGAAGGGGGAGTTTTTTCTTCTGTTTTTTTGGTCTTATTTAGAAAGCAATTCAATTTCAGTAGCAATTTGGCCAATTATTTCTTCATTCTTTATTTTTTCCTTTTCACTAAAGACTACAAATACATTTCCGCCGAATTTTTTTGAGAATTCTATAAAACTTGCTTTCATTCTTTCTGTGGCAGAATAGTTACCGAAATTTGCTTTAGCAGTTATAGGTTTAATTTGTATGCCGAATGCTTTGTAAGCTACAGCCCCTTGTCCACCGATGCTTCTATTCTGTCTTTAAGTAAACCTGGATTTCAGTTCCTTTGTCTAACTGGCTTTTCACCAAAACCTTTCCTCCCGCATTACTAACAATTTCTTTTATCAAATATAATCCTATGCCTGAACCTTCAATAGCGTTTTCTAATCTGTAATACTTTGAAAATATTGCGTCAAACTTACTTTCGTCAATACCCATACCATTATCTTTTACTGATATGACTATAAAACCATTTTCAGTGTTAGTAGCAACAATAATTTTGGGTTGCCGTCTGGGGGACCTGAATTTTATTGCGTTGTTAATCAGGTTATAAATAATAGTTCTTAATTTTCTCCTTGAGAAAGTGAGTTCAGATATATTAATTTCACTTGTGATTATTGCATTTGCAGCATTAATATTGTCACTTAAAGTAAGCCGAACTTCTTCTAAAATATGTTCAAAATTCAGTAGTTCTTTTTCAGCTTTATATTTATGCTCTTCCTTTCTTACCTCAGTTAATTCTATAATGAGTTTATGCATTTTTGTCAATGCGCCGTCAACAATTTTTAGAAGAGATTCAAATTCCTTTTCATCATGGGGCGATACGTCTTTAAACAATTCTATTGCTAATACCAAATTAGCAAGTGGATTTTTTATGTCATGCGATATTGTGTCTAACAAAATTTCATGTTCCGCTACTAGTTTTTCCTGCTCATTCAAATCTTTTATCCGCATGGTAATTTCCACAAAAGTTATAATTACGCCATCCGTTTTATTGCCCTTCATTTTTACATAGGGAATGATATTCATTTGGTACCAACGCAAGTCAGTAGTTTGAATTTCTTTTTCGAGAATTTCATTGGTTTTAATAACCTGATGAATATTATCTACAATTGATGGAAAACGAAAATTATCTTTTATTTCATTTATTGGTCTCCCTACATCGCTGGCAGAAAGGCTAAACTGTTTCATTGCAGGAGGAGTAAATTTCTGGAGTATCAATGATCCGTCCACATATAATTGGGGAATTATCGTATTCCTGAAATAATTTTCCAATTCATCATTGTGTTCAATTAAGTTTTGTATTTGTTGGTTCTTATCTGGCATTTAATACAAGATACATATTTATGGTCAATTGGAAATTTCCAGGCTGTCTAATAAAGTTTCAGCTTGCAATTAAATATACGCAATTACAAAACTTCTCCATCTTCAAAACGAGATGACATCTTTTCCAAAAAAGATATTATCTCGTTTTAAAGGAAAAACTTATTTACTCAAATGCATACTCC
>JANNBU010000283.1:0-19571 GCA_031385805.1 Ferruginibacter sp. | reverse complement strand
TGCTGAGTTGTGTTATTTGTTGCCTGCCAATATCAAAGAACCGGTTAAGCGCAAGTCCATTATTGCGAAAACTATTATCTGTAAACAATGGTTCCTTGTGGCAGGAAGCACATTTGTCTTTAAAAACCATGTAACCTTTTTCTTCAAAAGGTGTAAATACAGCTTCACCTCTTTTTACTTTATCGTATTTGCTGTTGGCGCTTACCAATGTTCCCGTAAACTGGGCTATTGCTTTTAACATGCGCTGGCTGTTGATGGTGGCATCGCCAAAAGCAGCTTTGAACATGCGTTTATAGGCAGTGTCTTTTTTTATTTTTATAAGAACACTGTCAAGCGTTTCACCCATTTCATTTTTTGCGGTGATCGGAAAGAGCGGTTGTACTTCAATATGATTGATCCCACCATCCCAATGCAACTCCGGCATCCAGGCAAGATTAAATATACCAGGTGCATTGCGTGTACTGAATCCATTGTTTACTCCATGGCTAAGGTCATGATCAAAAGTAGCAAAAGCAGCAAATTGCTGGTGGCAACTTGCACAACTTACTTCTCCATCTTTGCTTAACCTGCCATCATAAAACAATTTTTTTCCCAATTGAAAACCCTGTTCCGTTAGTTTATTATTTGTAAAAACATTTGTGGGAGGTTTGGGCCAGCCGGGTGGTATCTCCAGTGTTATTGGCTGAGGGGAGTAGGGGCCATAACCATCATCAGCAGTTGCTCCAATGATGACCAGTGAAGTAATAAAAAAAAACATGACCGATATGATGATCTTTATTTTCAAGGAATGATGCGGATGGTTTTTATGGAGAACAGGTTTTTAAAATTTGAAGCAATTTTTTTTGCAAGTTCGCCGATTGTTGTACAAACGGGCAATTCCGAAATTTTAATATCTGTGTTGCCATGCCAGTAATTATCGAGGTTGGTTTCTATCAAAATTTCTGTTGTATTATTTGCTTTTATTTGAAGTAAAGCTGCATCATTAAAATTAAATTTAATTTTTGTGGCCACATTGTTCGATCCTTTATAACCGCCTACATGATGTTCAATGCGCTGCAGGTCGAAAGTGGATGCAGGGGAATTTCCTTCCATCTTAAACATAACATAGCCGGTGTTCCATGTCCAGAACATATCATTCATCGGATCCAACGCACCGCTTTGTGCACCGCTGCAATTTCTTAAACTATCTACGCCCAATAAAAATTCCACGCTGTTATAATTACCGGGTTCAAGGGGAATCTCAAGACTACTGTCACCGGATGCTGCATTCATTAAATAATAGTCTCGGGTATTCTTGTTGTCAATGCTGACATTACTGATATAATATTTTAGTTTGCTGATGCTGTATTGTTCTCCAAAATAATTGCTGTACAACGAATCCCTTAAAGTAATGGGTTTGCCATTTGCTGTATTGCTGAAAATTATTTTTAAAGTACCGGTATTGGCTGATGGATATTCATTGTTCACAGAAAATGAAGTGGAAATAACCAATGCAGTTATGCCAACCGCCAATATACAGGCCAACCCAATTATTCTTTTATAAAAAACATTTTTATTCATTGCCCTTTATCTTTTTTCTTCCTTCTTTTATAACGGATGCTTTTTTCTTGCTTTCAATTCTTTTTTCTTTCGACTGTTTGGTTGGTTTTGTAGCCTTGCGTTTTTTTTGTACGATGAGGGCTTTGCTTACCAGGGCATTCATCTTTTTTATCACAAGCACTTTATTGCCTAACTGGGTACGTTCAACCTGGCTTTTTACCAACAAATTGCCTTCAGCGTTTATTTTATTGGCGAGTTTCAGCCTGATCCTTTCTTTTTCCTCATAACTGAATAAGGAAGAGCTATCTATATTCCAATAACCCTCCACCATGGTTTCCACTTTATTTACATTTTGGCCGCCTTTCCCCCCGCTTCGGGCCGTTTTGAACTTTATTTCCGTATATATATCAGGCATTAGCCCAAAATTACCAATAAAACAACGGAAATTACAGCGTCTAAACTCATTAGTAAGGTTAATATTTCGGTAAGAACGAAAAATTTTACATTTTTGCATCAAACGACCAATAGTATGTTGAAAGGAATTTATCATTCACTCACAGAACGCAAGCGGCAAAATAAAAAATCTTTTGCCGTGCTAGTAGATCCTGATAAGGTGAACGATAGTGACCTGGAGCAGTTGATAGCGCTGTCTATGGAAGCAAAGGTTGACTATTTTTTAGTTGGCGGCAGCCTCGTTATCTCAAATTATTTGGATGAAGCAGTGCAGCTGATCAAGAAAAACTGCCCCATTCCTGTTATACTTTTCCCAGGCAGCCCCTCGCAGGTAAGTAAATATGCAGACGCATTATTATATCTTTCATTGATCAGTGGGCGTAATCCTGAGTTGCTGATCGGCCAGCATGTGATATCAGCTCCTGTGGTCAGGCAAAGCGGACTTGAGATCATGTCAACCGGTTATATGGTCATTGATGGCGGAGCGCCTACTACCGTATCATATATCAGCAATGCCAGTCCATTGCCCGCCGATAAAAATGAAATTGCCATGTGCACGGCAATGGCCGGGGAAATGCTGGGGATGAAACTTATTTATATGGATGCCGGCAGCGGTGCCAAAAGAGCCATTTCAGAATCAATGATAGAAAAAGTGGCCGGTTGTATTGATGTTCCCCTGATCGTAGGTGGTGGTATTACCAATGCTGAAAAAGCATATTTAAATTGTAAGGCAGGTGCCGATGTAATTGTTGTTGGTAATGCCATTGAAAAAGACGCTTCACTGATAAAGGAAATTTCTGCTGCGATACATAGCGTACCGGTGAAAACCAGCATCATCTAGGATGTATCATTGAGCATTGATTGTTGAAAATTGGGTATTGAATATTTTAGATAAATAAACACTCAATAATCAATGCTCAATACACAATGTTCAATTTAAAAGCATTCAATTCATTAATTTTCCTTCGCAACTCTCGTTGGTGTATCCTTTCCACTCACGATCGTTTTACTGCTTATCGCAATGGCTTTGATGATCTCCGCCATATTATTCATATCAAGTATTTCTATTTCATCATCCAGGGTATGATAATATTTTTCTGAATCCATTTTTGAAGTGCTGATGGTATGCGCCGGTACGCCGAGTTCGGCCAGCGTTGCATTATCTGACCGGTAAAATAAATTTTGTTTGGGATAGGGATCGGGTTCAAAATGAAAATTACTACCGGCTAAATTGGTTTGTAATATTTTTCCAAAATCTGATTTTTCATAACCGGTAATATAGGCACTGTTGGTTCCCCATTTACTTTCTGTGCCGATCATTTCAATATTGAACATGGCAACAACTTTATTTGCATCCAATTGTTTGCTGAAATACCTGCTGCCAAAACCGCCGATCTCTTCTGCCGTGAATGCTACAAAGATCAAACTGCGTTCATTGTCTTTTATTTTACTGAAATAATTTGCAAGCATGATCACGGCAGTGGTTCCGGCCGCATCATCATTGGCGCCGTTGTAAATGGAATCCATATCGGCATTTGGTTTGCCAATGCCCAGGTGATCGTAATGACCCGAGAAAACAACGAACTCATCTTTTTTAGATTTGCCTGGTAATACTGCCACCACATTTTTTAGTTTTTGTTCTGTGAGTTGATTTTTTATATGCAGTATAAATGAAGTCGGGTTTAAGTTTGCTGTTAAAATAAATATTTGCGAAACGGCTGACGAAAATTTTGCATTACCTGCAAATCGCTGCATACCTTTAAAACGTTTGGCATGTGCCGTATCTACCAATACCAGTAAATTCCTTTCCCTGTCAAATAAGGGAAAAACTGTTTTAGAAAAATCATCCTCTTTTTTTACGATCGCTACTTCATAATCCTTTAAAGAATTAATGTTTATTTCAGTTGCGGTTGTGTTGGCAGCAACATTGGTTGTGTTTAAAGAATCGCTATCCAGTAAGCCAGTTATTTCAATTGGTTTTGCTTTGGTCATGGTAATTTCCTGGAAGTAGGATGTAGCATTACCAAAAAACTTCAACTTGCTTTTGGCAAATTCAGTTGCAATAAACTCAGCAGCTTTATCATTGCCGGCTGTAAATGTTTTTCTTCCCTGCATATCATCTGCTGAAAGAATTCTTTCTATGCGTTCTACTTCGGTGGCATTGATGATCTTATCAATGGACTGGGCAAAAGAAAAAGTGCTGCAGAGAAGCAACACCTGGATAAAAAAGATTTTTTTCATTAATGATATTTTTTTGCCTCACCCCAACCCCTCTCCTTCTGAGAGGGGCTAAGTCCCGACTGAATGAATATAAGAAAAAGGTTTATCAATTATGCTACAGGCTCATCATCTCTTTAAACTTCACAGCCTGCCTGCGGCTCACTTCAATCTTTTCACCACCTTTTAAATCAAGCAAAAGGCCCCCATTGAAGTAAGGCTCTACTTTGTCTATCATGCGCAGGTTTACAATATGTTTACGGTTTGCCCTGAAGAAAACCTTTTCATCCAACCTGTCTTCCAATGCATTCAGTGATTTTAATATCAATGGTTTATTGCCTGCAAAAAATACTTTTGCATAATTACCAACGCTTTCGAATAAACGAACATCAGATAGTTTTACAAACCAGCATCTTTCACCATCTTTTACAAAAACCTGGTCATTTTCACTCAGCATGCCGCGGTTTACGCCGGCCAGTGTTGCTGCCATTTCTTTTTCTTCTGCCTGCTGTAATTTATGCAAAGCATCGGCCAGGCGCTTGGGTTCTACGGGCTTCATCAGGTAATCCAGTGCATTTACTTCAAAAGCTTTTAAGGCAAATTCATCATAAGCCGTTGTGAAAATAACATGTGGCGCCCGCTCCAGTTCGATGAGCATATCAAAACCGGTCTTGCCTGGCATCTGTATATCTAAGAAAATAAGATCGGGAGAAAGGTTCTCGATCTTATCGATCCCTTCATTTGCATTGGCTGCTTCGCCAATCACTTCCACTTCAGGAAAATCCTGTAATAATTTTTTTAATTCATTTCTTGCAAGTCTTTCATCATCGATGATCAGTGCTTTGTGCATGTTGAATTTATTTTTAGTAATTATAATATAGTTGCCACCGGCATGATGATCCTGGATTCTACCATGCCACCGGCAATTTCATGAATCTCAAAATTTGCCTTGCCCTGGTACAAAAGATTCAGCCGGTCCTGTGTACTCCTGATACCAAATCCATCATCCTTAACAGTTGCAAACCCATTTAATTTCCCTGAGTTTTGAACGACCAGTTCATGGTGGTTGTCTTTAAAATCAGAAATGATGCGGATCAACCCGCCATTGATCTGTTTGCTGATACCATGTTTAATGGCATTTTCCACCAGTGTTTGCAACATCATGGGAGGAATGGGCTGGTTCAGTGTATCTTCATCGATATCCATTTCTATCTGTAGCCTTTCTTCAAAGCGCATGTGTTCGAGAGCCAGGTAATCTTTTACGATATCAAGTTCCTGCTGCAAGGGCACTGTTTCCATTTTCTCTGCCTGCATACTGCTGCGGAGAATATTGCTTAGTTCAGTGATAGCAGTTCTGGCACGTTCAGGATTTTCGTCTACCAATGCCCGTATGCTGTTGAGTGCATTAAAAATAAAATGCGGATTGATATGGGATTTGATGGTTTGCAGTTCAAGGGATTTTACCATTGCTTCCAGCCGAAGTGTATCTAATTGCTGCCTGCGGTCACGTTCAACATAATGATAAATGTAGTAGATCATGTTCCAGAATAATATCAGCCACATGGCATTAAAACTGCTGTACAATAAGCGTACGGTCTTGCTGAATTTCTGGAGTTTTTCCTGATTGTAACCAACTACCTGGTCTATTGATTCTGATATGACACCCAAAAAAATGGCAAATATGATGGTAATGATGATAAAAGCGAATACCTGTTTAGCCAGTGGTTTATCCAGTATTTTTAGATAATGGATATTAAGCCGCATAATATGTGTAATCACAATACCGGATAAACAGGTTAACAGGAGGCTTTCAAAAAAAAGTTTATCCGGTTTGCTGAAAGTTACTGCAAAGAAAATGCTGATAGCAATAAGGATCGTCCAGCCAATGATCTGGCACCACCAATATCTTGAAATGTTCTTAAACATAGAAATACAAAGCTATGCTGCTTAAAGGGGTTATCAATTGTTCATTTGATTAATGGTGAAATGCTGTGGTAAAAGGTGAAATGCTGTTGCACCATCAATTCTTTGTTTAGTATTCACATATAGTATTATTAGAATTTCAATCAAATCAATCTTTCAGAACCGGATCTTAGCAGCTCCATTATTCATTGCCACAAAGGCCCAAAGATTAACAATGAAGAAAACAAAGGACAGTTATTTCATAAACAATTTTTAAACGATTAATGTTTAGTTTTACAAAATAGAAAAAATAATTGAATGGGCAACCCCAATTTAAATACAGATAAAGACCTGTTGCAACCGGCTGACAGGGAATTTGAGAATAATATCAGGCCCGCCATGATAGATGAATTTAGTGGCCAGCCACAACTCATTGAAAATATCAGCATTTTCATAAAAGCATCTAAGCAGCGGGGCGAAGCACTTGACCATATTTTATTCCATGGCCCGCCTGGGTTGGGTAAAACCACTTTATCCAGGATCGTTGCAAATGAAATGGGTGTAAAAATCAAAGAAACCTCGGGACCGGTGATAGAAAAACCGGGAGATCTTGCCGGGTTGCTCACAAACCTGGAGCCAAATGATGTATTGTTCATTGATGAGATACATCGTTTGAGTACCGTGGTAGAAGAATATCTATATGCTGCCATGGAAGATTACCGCATTGATATCATGATCGACAGCGGACCAAATGCAAGGAGTGTACAACTTACCCTAAATCCGTTTACCCTGATCGGGGCAACTACCCGGAGTGGTTTATTAACGGCGCCATTGCTATCGAGGTTTGGTATAAAAGCAAGGCTTGAATATTATGATGCCGATACATTGAAAAATATTTTGCTTCGAAGTGCAAAGATCCTGAATACAAAAATAACCAGTGATGCAGCAACAGAAATTTCCCGCAGAAGCCGCGGTACACCAAGGATCGCCAATGGCTTACTGAGAAGGGTGAGGGATTTTGCGCAGGTAATTGGTAATGGCGTGGTGGATATGAATATCACAGAACATTCTTTAAAAGCACTGAATGTAGATCAGTATGGATTGGATGATATGGATAACCGGATACTTGCAGCCATCATCAATAAATTCAAAGGCGGACCGGTGGGAATAACAACCATTGCAACAGCGGTAGGAGAAGAGCCCGGAACTTTGGAAGAAGTGTACGAACCTTTTTTAATTAAAGAAGGATTTTTGCAAAGAACAGCGAGGGGAAGGGAAGCAACTGCAAAAGCTTATGAGCATTTGGGGAAGAAGCAGGGAAATATCGGACTTAGTGGAAGTTTGTTTTCCGAGTAAAAATATTTATGATAATAATGAACCTGCCTTTGCCGGCAGGCAAGGAACAAGGAATTTCGAATGTTGATCGGATTTCAACCCTTCGTGATTCGATATTCCTTGTTGTTCGATATTCTTTACTCCTGTTCTACTAATCTAAAGCCGTTACCGTGAATGTTAACGATCTCAAGCTTAATATCTTCTTTCAAATATTTACGAAGTTTGGCGATATAAACATCCATACTACGCCCGTTAAAATAGGTATCACTGCCCCAGATCCTTTTCAATGCAGCTTCTCTTGGCAAAAGATCATTTTTATATTCTGCCAGCATTTTCAGCAATTCATTTTCCTTTGGAGAAAGCGTTTGTACTTTGCCGTTTACAGTTAACTCTCTTAAGCGTGGATTAAAATGATATTTCCCCAGGTCAAATTCTGCATTCACTTCTTCGCGGTGTAATTCTTCATTGCGTTTTAAAATAGCTTTTATTTTATGCAACAGAACTTCGCTGTCAAATGGTTTGGTAATATAATCATCTGCTCCAAGTTTGTATCCCTGTATGATGTCATCTTTCATCGTTTTGGCACTGAGGAAAAATAACGGAACATCGGGATTTATATCCCTGATCTCTTCTGCCACGGTAAAGCCATCCATATTGGGCATCATAACATCCAATAAACAGATGTCAAATTTCTCACGTTGAAATGCAGCCAGCCCCAGGCGGCCATCTCTCTCAAGTATTACATCATAATCATTCAGTTCAAGATAATTCTTTAATACCATGCCAAGGTTATTGTCATCTTCGCAAAGTAATATTTTGGGTTTAGCCGTGTCCATGTTGTATTAGTTTAAGTACAAATAAAATTAATTCATTTTTTAGATAGCTAATATAGTGCCTATTTTTTTGTTAAATGTTCAGAACGTTTAAAAATCGTTCAAGACGTTTAAATCGTTTAAGGGTTTATGAACGGTTTAAACCCATTAAATTTTTCTTCTCAAAGCATTTATTTAAAATCAGCCTCTGTTACCCCTTCATTGATCTTAATATCTGTATATACGATCGTAAACTCTTGTCCGCCTGCATTCCTGGTTATTTCGTACGGCATCATGATATTCCCCGCTTTCTTATAATTTTTGTATTCGATGGTAAGCGGTTCATCCGTATCTCCTTGTTTGGCAGTGGTTTCTTCTTTCAACAATAAACCGGTTTTGGCAGAATATTCCTGTATAGATAACCTGCCGCTTGGCATAACGATCTTTAAACGATAAGTTGTTTCTTCAGCAATTTTACCACTGCCGATGTATTCTGTTTTATAATCAGGACTTATATAATACAATTGGGGAATAACGCCTTTATCGTCTTTTGCTTCTTTGATCTCACCCTCATTGAGATCATTTTTTTGCGGGCCTTGCTGCTGAAAGCCTTTTGTTCCGTCAAATACAGATTTCATCACAGTCATCGTGCCCATCTTTAATTCAGTTACATGTTTATTCGGGCTCATTCCTTTATCAATACCTGTAAAAGAACGTCCCATCATTTCTAAGCTGATGGTTGATGAAATGCTGTTTACCTTTTTCACTTCTTCTTTACCGCCAATTGCTTTTAAATAATCTTCTATGATATTGTATGCAGAAACCTTGTCGGTTGTTTTAACTGATTCGTCGGCTTTAACTTCTATAGGTTTATCTACGATTGGCTCGGCAAACCTATCATACTTTTTGATGAGGTAACCCAGCCTGGTAAGATTTGGTAAAATTTTACTGCCGTTTCCAACGATCACAATCCTGGCATTGCTTTCATTAAAATAATTTTTGGATACACGTTTGATATCTTCTTTTGTTACAGCATTTATTTTTTGCAGGTAAGTCCTGTAAAAATCTTTTGGTAAATTATTTATTAAGATATTGGAAGCATAAGTTGCTGTAGTGGCAGGGTTTTCCATCCGCAAAGCAAAAATGCCATTGTAAACTGCTTTGGCAGTACTTAGTTCTTCGTCGGTTATTTTTCCATCTCTCATATTGAGAATCTCACTCACGAGCTCGGCAACTGCACTATCAACTTTATCTGTGCGAACTGCTGCTGAAGCATTGAACATACTTTGAAACCGCCCACTTTCAATATTTGAAAAACTACCATAAGTGAAGCCATGTTTTTCACGCAGGTTCATAAATAATTTACTTTCGGCGCCTCCTCCCAAAATGTGATTGGATAATAACAAAGCATGATAATCTGAACCATTCATTGGATTGGTAACTAAATTACCCACTCTTACTTCTGCCTGCACTGCTGTTGGCACATCCACAAAATCAATTTCTGTTTTGCCGGGGTTTTGAACATCTGCAATGACCGGAAGGGTTAATTTAGTTCCGGTCCAATCTCCAAAAGCTTTTTCTGCCAAAGCCTTTGCTGCTGCCGGGGTAATATCCCCAACAAAAGTGAGGTATGATCGGGAAGGTGAAACATAATTCTTATAAGCATCTTTTACATCGTTTAATGTAAGACCTTTAACTGTTTCCTCGGTGGTGAATTCACCTAAAGCTGTTTGCTTGCCATAACTCAATGCGGTATTTACCCTGTTGGCAATGGTAGGCGTACTTTTTTCACTTGACTTTAAACCGGTAATAGTTTGCGATTGCAGTTTTTTGAAAGATGCTTCAGGGAAAGAAGGGTTTTTTAATGCATCAGCCATCAACAAAAATGCTTTATCAAAATATCTTGTCAATGCCGATGCAGAACCTCCGGATGAACCCAGGTTTACATCTGCTCCAATGATATCCACGGATTCATCAAATTTTTCTTTTGACATAGATGTGGTTCCTTCACCAAGCATATTCCCCATAATGCCCATTACACCTGCTTGCTTACCTTCTTTCACTGGCCCCATGTCAATATTTAAGAATGCCCGTACTTTTTGGATCTTGTGGTTCTCAACCACCAATACGGTCATTCCGTTTGGCATATTGAATATTACAGGGTCCTTTATTGAAATAACCGGCGCCGGACCTGCCACAGGTTTTTTTGAACGGTCAATTTTTATTTGTGCAAATGAGCTTTGCAGGAAGATTATACCCAGTGCAACTATAATTATTTTTTTCATTTTTTATGTTTTATTCAGCATATTTAATAAAGATCAATTCAATAACTACCGCATTATTTTTTAGGTAAGTAATAAAGTACTACCCGTTGGTTTTTATTCAGGTATTTTCTTGCCACATTCTGAATATCCTGGCGGGTTATTTTTCTTATCTTTTCCAATTCTATATTGATATTATTGGTATTCTTATAAAAAGTATATCCATTGGCTAAATTCTCTGCAACACTCAACATACGGTTGTTATTGTCTAAGTAATCATTTTCAAACTGGTTTTGAAGTTTGGTAAATTCCTGTTCGCTGATCAATTCTTTTTGTAGTTTAACCACTTCTTCGTCCATATCTTTTAATAAAGTATCTAATGGAGTATCGCTGTTGGGAATTGCGTATGTAATGTAAGCACCATAATCTTCCAATGCATAGTTGAAGGAACCAACCTGCAGGGAATTCTTTCTTTCGTCTACCATTTTCTTAGCCATTCGGCTGCTGTTTCCCGTGCTCAAAACAGATGATGCCATTTCCAGGGCTTTGGATTCTGCGCTGGTCCTGCCCGGGATACGATAAGCAGCCATAATGCCCGGTATCTGGATATTACTGTCATAAGCCGTATCAATGATCTCTTTCTTTATAGGATCTTCAACAAATTTTGTTTTAACAACGGGTGTTCCGGGAAGAATATCACTGAAATAACTTTCCACCATTGTTTTTGTTTTTGGAATATCAATATCGCCTGCAATTACCAATACAGCATTAGCCGGCGAATAGAATTTTTTATTGAAGGCCTGAAATTCCTGTAATGTAGCTGCATCCAGGTCGGCCATACTTCCTATCGGCACCCAGTTGTAAGGATGTTTGATAAACAGGCGCTTCATTATTTCTGCAACAAAATTTCCATAAGGTTGGTTATCCACCCTCATTCTTTTCTCTTCTTTTACAACTTCATTCTGGGTTTTTACACCAACCTGGTCAATAATGGGGTGCAGCATTCTTTCGCTTTCCAGCCAAAGCCCGGTGGCTAACTGGTTTGAAGGAAAGATCTCGTAATAAAATGTACGGTCCTGCGTGGTATTGGCATTGTTTTGACCGCCATTGCTACTCACAATTTTATAAAATTCACCCCGCTTGATATTAGCTGAGCCTTCAAACAGCAGGTGTTCAAAAAAATGGGCAAATCCAGTACGGTTCGTTTGCTCATCCTTGCTGCCTACATGGTACATCACAGACACTGCAACAACCGGTGCCGTTTTATCCTGGTGCAGTATAACATGCAATCCATTCTTTAAATTATATTCGGTAAAGGCAACTTTTTGTGCCGATGCCGAAATAGCTAATGCCATCAGGGAGAAATAACAAAATCCTTTTTTCATAATTATTAATTGAGTGGACAAAAATAACGGGTTATTCATGGAACAGAAAATATTACAGGACTAAATGATAAACGGCGATTTTAGCCGATAAGCAGGTAGATACAGGGTTGCTATTTACCTTATTGCCACGTATGCACGAATTAAGTCTGTTTAATTCAGCATGTTTGTAAATATCGTGGATTCATGGCATAGAAAATAAAATTGAACAGTTTCTTAATTGGCAAAAAGAATTTAGCTCAGTAACTTACCGTAAATATTTTTTATGCCATCTAAAGATGAATTCATACAAGCAATAAAAACCGGTTATACTTTCAAAGGCGAATCGGTACAGATTGGCGCTGCCATGCTTGACGGGGAAGTAATTGCCGATGCCGGAATATTCCTCCCCTTAAAAACAATGAACAGGCATGGCCTGATAGCAGGGGCCACCGGAACAGGAAAAACAAAGACCCTGCAAATGATCAGCGAATTCCTGAGCGATGCCAGTGTACCCGTTCTGATGATGGATATAAAAGGCGACCTGAGCGGCATTGCTGCAACAGGCGTTTCGAATGATAAGGTTGTTGACCGCTACCAGAAATTAAAACTGACCTACACCCCGGCCGGTTTTCCCTGCGAGCTATTGAGTTTAACCGGGAAGAACGGCGTACACTTACGGGCAACGGTAAGCGAATTCGGGCCGGTGTTGTTGAGTAAGATACTTGGGTTGAATGATACACAAGGTGGAGTTGTGGCTTTGATCTTTAAATATTGCGACGACAACCAGATGCCCTTGCTTGACCTGAAGGATTTTATCAAAGTACTTCAATATATCGGTGATGAAGGAAAGGTTGAAATTGAAAAATTGTATGGAAAAATATCAACTACTTCTACCGGTACAATTTTGCGTAAAGTAATTGAACTGCAACAACAGGGTGCCGATATCTTTTTCGGTGAAAAAAGTTTTGAAGTAGATGATCTTATGCACATGAATAGTGACGGCAGGGGAATGATCAGTATATTAAGAGTGGCCGACCTGCAGGACAAGCCCAAACTGTTCTCTTCTTTTATGTTGCAGATGCTGGCAGAATTATATGCCAGTTGCCCCGAAGAAGGAGACCTGGATAAACCTAAATTGGTCATGTTCATTGATGAAGCACATTTGATCTTCCAGGAAGCAAGTTCGGAACTGGTGCAACAGATAGAAACGATCATTAAACTCATTCGTTCAAAAGGAATTGGTATTTTCTTTTGCACTCAAAATCCGATGGATGTTCCTGCATCCGTGCTGGCACAACTTGGTTTAAAAGTGCAACATGCTTTACGTGCTTTTACTGCTGCCGACAGGAAAGTGATAAAGCAAACCTCAGAAAATTATCCTGAAACAGTTTTTTATAAAACAGAAGACCTGATAACACAATTAGGTATTGGAGAAGCATTGGTTACTTTATTAAATGAAAAAGGAATACCAAGCCCCCTGGCACACGTGATGCTTTGTTCACCACGGAGCCGCATGGACGTACTTACCGATGCAGAAATAAATGATATAAATACAAGATCAAAATTAGTAGCAAAATATGGCCAGAAGATAGACAGCAAAAGTGCGTATGAAATGTTGACTGACAAATTACAAGAAGCAACAGAAAAAGCAAATGCCGAAAATACGGATGCAGGGAATAAAAAAACAACCGGTAAACCGGAACCATCCACTTTTGAGAAGGTTGCTAATAATTCCATTGTAAAAAGTATGGTGCGTACTGCCGGTAATGGGCTCGTTCGTGGCCTATTGGGCGCTTTGGGTTTGGGTGGCAGGAGCAGGAGTACAAAAAAATCAAAGAGTTGGTTTTAATAACCGATCGTAGTTTACAAGAGAACAGTTCGTAATTTTGCCGTATGTCAAAATTCAGATCAATTTTTTATCATCGTTATGGCCCGTTGGCTGTAGTGATGCTTTTAGTAACTTCACTTAGCTTTATAACCCGCCTGTTCTTATGCTTCCTGTCATGGAATAATCTTGAACTGAATTTATTAAATGCGCCGGGAATATTTGTCATTGGATTTTTTTATGATCTTGTTGTATCATTATTCTTCTGCGTACCTATTGCATTGTATTGCTGGCTGATGAAAGACAGTTGGTATCAAAAAAAATGGAACCGTATCCCGCTGTTTATTTTTTTCTTCCTTATTACTTTAATATTAGTAGTAAATGCCGGCGCTGAAATTGCATTCTGGGAAGAATTCAATGTACGTTTTAATTTTATTGCGGTTGATTACCTGATCTATACTACCGAAGTGTTGGGGAATATTTGGGAGTCGTACAATATCCCATTGATCGCTTCGGGGATCATTGTTGTAGCTGTCTTGTTATTGTTCATTCTTAGGAAAAAGATCATCGCTTCACAAACAGTGAGCATGCGTTTTGCAAAGCGCAGTATTTTCTTTTTAATATACCTTTTAATAACTGCTGCGGGATATTTCTTAGTAAACAACCGGGTTAAAAATACCAGTGATAATAATTATGTAAATGAACTGGGTGGAAATGGGATCTATGAATTTGGCTCGGCCTTCTGGCACAATGAAATTGATTATAATAGATTTTATGAGGTCAACGACAATAAAAAAAACATGGCTTTGCTGCGTAATATGCTGCAGGCGCCCGGAACCGTTTTTACAAATGATCCACTTAGCATCGAAAGAAGGATCAGCAGCGACAGTCCTGAACATAAATGGAATATCGTACTCATCAGTGTTGAAAGTTTTAGCGGCGATTATTTAAAATATTTTGGAAGTAAAGAAAACATCACTCCATATATAGATTCTCTTATTCCACATTCCCTTTTCTTTAAAAACTTTTATGCATCCGGCACCCGGACTGTGAGAGGTTTGGAAGCACTTTCATTAGCGATACCTCCTACGCCCGGTCAATCCATTGTAAGAAGGCCCGATAATGAAAATATGTTCAGCATGGGAAATGTATTGAAGAATAAAGGCTATGATGTAAAATATATTTACGGCGGAAATAGTTTTTTCGACAACATGGGTTATTTTTTTGGCAACAATGGTTACCAGGTAATTGATAAAAGAGATATTCCCGAAAAACGAATTCATCATGAAACAGTATGGGGTGTTGCTGATGAAGATGCATTCAGTATTGCTATAGATGAATGCGATAAGACCTATAAAAGCGGCAAACCTTTTTTCAATCATATTATGACGGTAAGCAATCACAGGCCCTACACTTATCCCGAAGGAAGAATAGATATTTCTCCTGCCACACATTCTTACCAGGGAGCAGTTAAGTACACCGATTATGCGATCAATAAATTTTTGATGGATGCAAAACAAAAGCCCTGGTTCAATAATACCTTGTTTGTGATCGTTGCCGATCATTGTTCAAAAAGTGCCGGTAAGACAGACCTGCCACCGAACAGGTATCATATTCCTTGTTTGATATATAGCCCCACTCTTATCGATCCAAAATTGGAAAACAGGCTTACCAGCCAGATAGACCTGGTGCCTACCATTCTTGGATTAATGAATTTAAATTATACCAGCAGGTTTATGGGATACGACATTTATAAGGTGGCAGAAGCCAACGACCGGGTATTTATTAGTACCTACCAGGATATGGGTTATATCAAAAATGATACACTCGTAATATTATCTCCGCAGAAAAAAGTGGCGATGTATAAAACCGATCTCAGCACCGGCCAGAACACGCCGATCCCTTTATCTGGCCAATTGAAAAATGAAGCCATTGCCTGGTACCAGGGAGCTAGTTTTTTATTTAAAAATAATGGCTATAAAATGAAGTAAAGCCGGTAAAAAGCTGGTTTCTAAGGAATTCAGTTAAAAGGTAATTGCTTATATATTACTTATTTATTTGTTAGATTAATCAAACTTTTTTTAAAAAATCTTTAAAAATAGTTGGATAATAGCGTATTGCACATTATCTTCGTATCGGTTTTTCATAGGATATTGGATTTTAAAGCGGGACTAGATTTCTATCTTGGTCCCTTTTTTTTACACTTCTGTGACTATTTACAAACGTTTGCGATACTTATTTCAGCATAATATTTCCTTCCTTATCAGTAACAATAATATTTTCAGTTCTAAGGTAATTGAGTACGGTCCAAACCTGTTGTTTTTTTTGCCTGCTGAAATTTTTCTCAATATCATTTATTCGTAATGAAGTGGTTTTTAATGATTCCAAAATATTATCTGAAATTATTTTGAATTCATCCTTTGTAAGTGATATGTTTTTATTATTTATACAGTTATCACAGATGCCACATGGAAGAATGGTTTTATCATTAAAATAATTCCCCGTTAAAATACTTCTGCAGGTTTTTTTATCGGTAATGTAACCTGCCATGGCCTGTATCCTTTTTTTATAATTTTCTTTTCGGGCCAGAATATCCTGTGTATTTATTTTGAAATCATCTGAATACATCCGGTTCTTTAAAAGGATTACCTGGGGTTTATCATTCTGTGGTTGATAGTGTATGATCTTATATTGATGAAGCATTAATAGTTTGGCCTTCGTTTCATCAATAGAAGTTTTTAAAAAACCTGCCAACAATGATTCGTAAATGGTTGCGGGATAATCAAAGATCCCTTCATAACTGCGCAATAAACCTTTAATAATTGGTTCCAGTGCCGGTTGCTGTTGTTCAAATTCTAAAAGGTCATTTTTGGATGCAGTGAATACCAGGGTAGAAGGCTTGAAAAAAACTTCCGTATAACTTAACAGGTCTTCCTGTGCCAGTGCTTTTATTCCATAAGTTGCATGGAGTATATTTAATTTAAAGTTTTCGGCAAAAGAAGCAATGTCGAAATCATAACTCAACCCTTCGCCATTTCCTGCGGGCACCTGCAGGTAATTCATAAGGGCTGTATAAATTTTCTTTATTTCAATTTCATCGGGATAACGGACATCAACCTGGTTGAGCAGATCTGCCGGTTCATCGGAATTATACAGCAGTACTGCATAAGCTCTTTTCCCGTCACGTCCTGCACGACCAGCTTCCTGGTAATAATTTTCCAGGCAATCCGGGATATCAAAATGTATTACTGCACGCACATCGGGTTTGTCTATTCCCATACCAAATGCATTGGTACTTACAATGGTCCTTATTTTATTGTTCACCCAGGCTTGTTGCCGGACGCTTCTTTGTTCATTGCTTAATCCTGCATGGTAAAAATCAGCGGCAATATTACTTTGTTTTAAGAGATCGGTAATATGCAGTGTTTGTTTCCTGCTCCTGCAATAAACGATGGAAGAACCTGGTACATTCTTTAATATTTCCAACAATTTGGTTTGTTTAGATGGCGGTTCAAAAATGCTGTATGAAAGATTTGGTCTTGCAAAAGATTGCTGAAAACGGGCATGATCTTTTTTAAATAATAATTTTTCGCAGATATCATCCTGAACCGGTAGGGTAGCCGATGCTGTGAGTGCAATGATGGGAATACCGGGCAATTGTTCCCTTAAATTTGCAATGCGTAAATAGGGCGGCCTGAAATCATAGCCCCATTGTGAGATACAATGTGCTTCATCTACTGCAACAAGACATGGTTTTATAGCAGGTAAAAATTCCAGAAAGAGATCCGTTTCCAATCTTTCCGGCGAAACGTATAAGAATTTATAATTTCCAAAAGCTGCATTTTGCAATGTCTTTTTTACATCCGCATAATGCATCCCCGAATAAATTGCCAATGCAGGAATACCTTTTTTACTGAGGTTTTCAACCTGGTCCTTCATCAATGCGATCAATGGGCTTATTACCAAACATATTCCATCCATTGAAAGTGCAGGAACCTGGAAACAAATTGATTTACCTCCTCCTGTCGGCAACAGGGCAAGCGTATCCTTATTATTTAAAACAGCCTGGATGATATCTTCCTGTAAAGGACGGAAATTATCAAAGCCCCAATATTTTTTTAAAATCTCATGAATGTTCAATAGTATAAATTGTGGCCTGAAATTAAACCAATTTAGGACAACGTCATTGCGAGGAACGAAGCAATCTTTGTAGCTACCAGGTAGATTGCTTCGTTCCTCGCAATGACTCACGCATAGGTTGCAGTTTAAAGGATAGAATTAATCAGCATCGTTACTTGAAATGAATAAAATTTATACCTGCTTGATTTTATTTAGATCACTTTCCTGTAATTCAATCGTATTGAATTAATGGCCAGCACCACATCGCTAAAACCCATTGCCAATGCAGCAACACCCGGATGTAATAAACCAACGGCTGCAACCGGTATGGCAACAATATTGTAGATAAAGGCCCAGAAAAGATTTCCTTTGATCGTACTAAAAGTATGTTTACCCAAACCCAATGCCAGTGGCAAATGCTGAATGCCTTTGTTCATTAAAACAACCTGTGCGGTTTGCACAGCCAATTGCGTTGCTTCACTCATGGATATACCGATCGTTGCTTTTGCCAGTGCAGGTGCATCATTGATGCCATCACCTACCATGGCAACAGGGTTTTCTTTATTCAGTTGTTCAATGATCAGCAATTTTTCTTCCGGAGTTTTTTCGGCATAAACTTTATCAATACCCAAAGCAGTTGCAACTTTTTCCGTTCTTTCCAAAGAATCACCGCTTAATAAAATGGTTTGAATATTTTTTGAATGCAAATAACAGATCACTTCTTTAGCTTCGGTCCTTGTCTCATCTTGCATATCAAACCAACCAACCAGTTTTTCATTTTGTAATAAATAAGCAGTATGTGTGGTATCATTTGTTTGTGAAGCTGCAATTTTATACGAACCCAATTGATAAATATTATCATTCATGTCCGTCGCCTTCATACCAAGGCCTTTTATTTCATCAATTTTTTTCCATTGAATTGTATTGTTGGTTTTCCAGTCAGCAGTAATTGTTTTTGCAATTGGATGATTGGAATATTTTTCCAATGAAAAAATGACCTGTTTAAATTCGGTTTCAGTTAATACCAGGGATTTGAGATCAGTAATCCGAAAATTTCCTTTTGTCAGTGTACCTGTTTTATCAAAGACAACTGTTTTAATATTTTTAAATAACTCGAGGCTCTTTGCATTGCGGAACAGTATACCATTCCTGGCGGCACGCCCCAACCCAACTGCAATGGCAGCAGGAGTTGCCAGGCCCATGGCACAGGGGCAACTGATAACCAATACCGCAATACTTCTCATTAAAGAATGAGTGCCATCAATATCAAATACAAAATAGTTCAATAAAAAAGTAAGTACTGAAATGCCAATAACAGCGGGAACAAATACAGCACTGATCTTATCTGCCAGTTGTTGAATGGGAGGTTTTTCGCCTTGTGCCTGTTTAACCAATGTTAGTATATTACTAAGTATAGTGTCTTTACCAACAGCAGTTACCTGTGCTTTTACGGTTCCATCAGTTAGCATGCTTCCACCAATCAGGCCGTCTTTTTTTTCTTTATGTACGGGTTTGCTTTCTCCTGTGAGTAAAGCTTCATTTACATAAGCGGTTCCCCATAAAATTTTGCAATCCATTGGGATCAGTTCACCCGATTTTATTAAGACAAGGTCACCGACATGCAGTTGTGTATTTTCTACCGGGAAAATTAATTCTTTGTGTTCATCATCAAAAGCGATCATATTGGCCATTACTTTTTGTTGCCCGGCCAGTTTATTCAATTCTTTTTGTGTTATTACAACAG
>JANNBU010000145.1:0-3110 GCA_031385805.1 Ferruginibacter sp. | reverse complement strand
GGTGCAGCTATTGGAGAATTCTTCAGGGATACCGGTCGCCCGGCATTGATCATTTAAGATGATCATTCAAAACAGGCATTAGCTTATCGGGAAGTATCCTTGTTGTAGCGTCGCCCACCGGGACGTGAAGCATACCCTGGTGATGTATTCTATTTGCATAGACGTTTATTGGAAAGTGCTGAAAAAGTGGTATCAAAAGATGAGATCGATCAGCAGATGAATGACCTGCCTGCTTCTATCAAGCATCTTGTAAAAGGTGGCGGTTCATTAACAGCATTGCCAATTATTGAAACCCAGGCGGGTGACGTATCTGCTTATATTCCTACCAACGTAATTTCAATTACCGACGGACAAATATTTTTGGAAGGTAACCTTTTCAATGCGGGTATTCGCCCGGCGATCAACGTAGGTATTTCGGTTAGCCGTGTGGGTGGTAATGCACAGATCAAGTCAATGAAAAAAGTTGCCGGTACATTGAAACTCGACCAGGCACTTTACCGGGAGCTTGAAGCGTTCTCAAAATTCGGTGGCGATCTGGATGCTGCAACCAAGAACGTAATTGATAAGGGTGCAAGAAATGTGGAGATCCTGAAGCAGGCACAATATGCACCGTTTACAGTGGAGAAACAAGTTGCGATGATCTATCTTGGAACACAGGGTTTATTGAAAACCGTGGCTGTAAAAAATGTAAAAGCATTTGAAGAACATTTCCTGCTTGAAATGGAAAACAAATACCCTGAAATTTTAGCTGAATTCAAAAAAGGAAATTTACCGGAAGAGGGCATCAAGAAATTAACAGACCTGGCAAGCGGCATTGCCGCTTCGTATAAATAAACTTTTAATTTTGAAAAGTAAAAGAGCAAAGTGATTTGCTCTTTTTTGTTGCCACGAATGAACAAATAAAGGTTTTTTTATTTATTCGTTCTTACTCGTGCATTCGTGGCACAAATCTAAAATTCAGACACCGTCTAAGCTTCCTGGTTACTACGTTTCCTCTTTTCCTCAAATTTTATTGCCCATGTTCCATTCCCGATAATTAAAAAATAAATGAGTGCAACCAGTACAAGTATGGAAATAAATAATTCAGAATAAGGTCGTAACATATCACCCGAAGTATTTATAAAGATGATTGCGCCCAGCAGTATTGGTATCTGAATCAAACAGGCAAAACGTGTAAAGAAACCAGATGCAATTAGCAATCCGCCGAGGATATGTGCAAAGACCGTGTAATGTCCAACTAAAATAAATGCGAAAGATCCGAATGGAACATGGTTTTTCATCTGAGCTATGAGTGTACCCATGTTCTGGAGAAAGTCAATTCCTTTATAAACAAGAAAAAGACCTAAGATGATTCTTATAATATCAAGCCATTTGGGATGATGACTATCACCCCAACGCTCAAATCGTTGCAGGATGTTCATATCAATAAGTTTTTGAGTGAGAAAGAACTCCTACTAAGTTACGTTTTTTTCAAAAGAAAAGTAAGGATTTTTATTAGCAGATGCCGGATAGCGGATACAAGATACCGGATAGTTATAAAGTAACGAATCTGTATCCGGTATCCCGAATCTTGTATCCGGTATCTTTTACCAGCATCGGCATTTTTGTCAGTCATTTTCTTGGGAATGCTTTTTGCAAATACCTGTATAAATCTAACAAAAAATGACATTCGGAATAATAGCCATATCTGTAATTTTTATGATCATCGGTATGGTAGTACAACACAGGCTGAAAAGCAAGTTTGCAAAATATAGTAAAGTGCCTACCAGCAGCGGGTTAAGCGGTGCAGAAGTGGCTAAAAAAATGCTGAGGGATAACGGCATATATGATGTGGAAGTGGTTTCGGTGCCGGGTAGTTTATCAGACCATTATAACCCGGCAAATAAAACAGTTAACCTGAGTGCTGAAGTATATGAAGGCAAAAATGTGTCAGCCGCTGCTGTGGCTGCTCATGAATGTGGACATGCGGTGCAACATGCCACTGCATATTCAATGCTGATGCTTAGAAGTAAGATCGTACCGGCTGTTCAGATAAGCAGCACGCTTTCGCAATGGGTAATCATTGCCGGACTTGGTTTTATGGGTTTTGGCGGCGGCAATCCTACCATTCTTTTGATAGGCATCATTTTATTTGCAGTTACAACATTATTTTCAATTATCACGTTACCGGTTGAATTTGATGCCTCGGCCAGGGCACTTAACTGGCTTGGCTCTGCCAATATTACGGCTGCTTCAGAAAAAGAAAATGCAAAAGATGCCTTAAAATGGGCGGCACTTACTTATGTTGTAGCAGCGCTGGCTTCTGTTGCTATGCTGGTTGAATATTTATTGATTTACCAGGGAAGAAGCAGGGATTAGAAAATAAGGAATAAGGAATAAGGAAATTGGAATAAGGAATAAGAAAGTGAAGGAAGAAAGTTTATCGGAATTATTTTTCTTCCAGTAAATTGTAACTCATTACTCTCAACTATATTTGCTCATCATATAATTTTTATAAAATGGATTTTGGAAAGGAGTTTGAAAAATATGCTGTAAAGCATAAAGGCATCAGCAGCAATACACTTCATGGGTATGTTAATCACAATGTAACCAACCTTACTCCGAATATTATCGAAGAAAGGCCAATGAATGTTGCAGTGATGGATGTGTACAGTCGTTTAATGATGGACAGGATCATCTTTTTGGGTTATCCCATTAATGATGAAGTAGCAAATATTGTTACTGCACAATTGTTGTTTTTGGAAAGCACTGATCGCAGCCGTGATATACAGATGTACATCAATTGCCCGGGCGGCAGTGTATATGCAGGACTTGGTATGTATGATACCATGCAGTTCATTACACCGGATATTGCTACCATCTGTACAGGTATGGCAGCCAGTATGGGGCAGGTTTTGATGTGTGCCGGTACCAAAGGAAAAAGAACTGCGCTTAAGCATAGCCGTATTATGATGCACCAGCCAAGCGGAGGAGCATCAGGCCAGGCAAGTGATGTGGAAATAACAGTGAAAGAAATCATTAAGTTAAAACAGGAATTGTATGCTATCACTGCTCAGCATAGCGGACAAACGATTGAAAAAGTGGCAACAGATTCACACCGTGATCTTTGG
>JANNBU010000311.1:0-16312 GCA_031385805.1 Ferruginibacter sp. | reverse complement strand
TGGCAGGAACCAGCTTAAGAATGTACAGCTATCTCCTCCTCCTTCAGGTATTCGCCTGAAGGAAATTTCCGGTATTTGCGATAAAATATTTTTTAATGCAGTATGATTGCTTTTTTGAATGGATAAGAATTTGTCTAATTTTTTTATTTGCGCCAAACCCACAGCAGCATGTAATTCACTTGTTCTGTAATTTGTTCCGATGAATGGATGAAGGTCTGCTCCCCTGTCAACACCATTATGATCATGCCCGTGATCACTATAACCATCACTTGCTGTATAAACATCTTCCCGGTTGGTCATTACCACTCCGGCTTCGGCACAGGTGATCGTTTTTACAAAATCAAAACTGAATGTACCGGCATCGCCAATGGTTCCTAATTGTTTTCCTTTGTAGGTGCCGCCAATACTCTGGCAGGCATCTTCCAGTAATATTAAATTATGTTCTTTACAAATTGATTGTAACGCATCCAGGTCGGCCATACTACCGCACATGTGTACGGGCATGATGCATTTTGTTTTTGGAGTGATGGCATTTCTTACTGCCGCAGGATCCAATGTCAGGGTATCATCCACATCAACAAATACCGGAACAGCACCCACACTCAACACAGCTTCAAAACTTGCTACGAAAGTAAAAGAAGGCAGAATGATCTCATCTCCATAGCCAATGCCCAATGCACTCATGGCTGTTGTTAATGCAGTGGTGCCACTGCTCACCAATTGTGCATATTTGCTCCCAAACTTTTGACAGATAGCTGCTTCCAGTTCTTTGGCCTTCCAGATACCTTTGCGTGGGCCATCAAAGCCATAGCGCATCAGTATGCCTGTTTCCAAAACATCATTTACTTCTTTGCGTTCTTCAGCTCCAAAAAATTCATATCCTGGCATGATCGGTTCAATTAAGTTTTAAAAAAAGATTTATGACGGTGCAAAGGTAAAAAAAGGAAGGATAAGGTTTTCAAGAAAAATAATGCTACACGATTGTCATCCCGATACTTCATTCCTCAGTACAGGCTGTGGAGGGATCTGCCAAACAGTAGTGCTAATGCCGGGGAGATCCCTCCTTCGTCGGGATGACAGCTATTGAATCAGTGGCAATAAAAAAACGGCCCGTAATAATACAGGCCGCTGTTTGCTGTTAGATCTGGTTTTGGTTTAGTTTTTGGTAATCAACTGCCCATCGTTGTACAAGTGTGCAGTTGCATGCAGTTTTTCGGGTAAACTGCCCTTAAATTTTTTACTATTAAAGAAGCTATATGCTTCCGGACTATCTTTTACCAGTTCGCTCATTAAGCCCGGTGAGTATTCCATGATATTGCCGGCATCGCCTACCTGTAAAAAGTATTCGTCAACGGCTGCCTGCCCATTGTAATATTTTTTACAGTAAACATTGATCTTGCCTTTTACGGTCCTAACCGCAAATCCCGGCAGGGTTTCAGTTGCTACATGGCTGATGCGCCCGCAATTAAAAGTTTTCTGGGAAATGGCATAATGATCCTTATTCTGGTACGCCTCGATCTGCTTTGCCTTGATCCTGGTCTTGCCGTCTGCCAACAGGTAAGGTGTACTGAACGGTGATGTTACTAATTTTAATGATTGATAGTGCTTAATAGTTCCGTCATTTAGCCGTACAAAACATTCAGAAGCTGTTTCTTTGGAATTTGCGATATCAGCTCTGCGTGCCGCACGTGTAATGGAATTGGTTGCACATGAATTTAAGAGGAGGATGCTACTTAAAAGCAATCCTGTTAAGGATAGAGGTTTTTTCATTGGTTTGGGGTTTTAATAGAGTTAGGATATTAACGTTTTTGGGGAGGTATTATTGTGTAGAAACGTTTAATAATCGTTTAAAAGTCTAAGGGTTTAAAAGTTGGGGAATGACTTAAACCTTTAAACCCTTAAACGTCTTAAACCTGTATTCTACCCTACCACCCATTCAACTTTTTCTTCAATCGGCGTACGGGTTCCGGTAGGAGAAGGGACAGCAATATAGGCTAAGTAAAAAAAGCCAAGTAATTTATCGGGTGCCTCCAGGCCGAAATGATATTTAGCCTCTTCAAGATAAGTTACGCCACCGGTTGTCCAATATCCCCCCAGGCCATAAGCGGCCACAGATAAATAAATATTTTGTACCGCACAGGCTACTGCTTCAATATCTTCTATCTCCGGAATTTGTTTGGTAGTTGTGCGCTTCATACCAATAGAAATAATGTGAGACGCAAGCAACGGGGTTTGTTGCAGTTTGAGAAATTTATCTTCTTTAAAACCATCGCCGGCACTTTCTTTATATAAACTGCTTTGCAGGTTGGCAAATGTTTGTAAACCAGTGCCGGTAAATACTTTAAAGAACCACGGTTCTGCCTTACCGTGATTGGGTGCCCAGGCAGCATTCACGAGGATCTGTTTTACTATTTCATCGGGAATTTTTTTTGTAGTGTCGAATTGTGAAGGAAAAACAGAACGACGGTTTCTGACCAACTGATTAAAATCTTTGGGATCTAATTTCATTATTATTTTTTATGATGACAAAGTTGGTTCATTGTCATCAGTAAGCTGTTATGAAATTGGAAATTGTTTTTAAAAGACTATAATGTAAGAAAAATATTATCCATGATATACCCTCGATCGTATGATCAGGTTATCATTGATCTCGAGTATTTCAGCGATCATCATATCAGGCTCTCCTGCTGCCTTACGCAGATATTCCATTAAGATCTGCTCATCATTTATGACCAGGTTCTCTAATTTATAATGTAAAGAAGGTATTCTTTCAAATGCACCTGTCCACCAGCTTCGCAAGGCAGGTTTACCCGTTATTTGTCCATTGGTTTCGGGTTCTCTTATTTTTAATTTTGGACTGAAATGAACCGCATCTTCTGCATAAAGTGCTAATAATTTTTCCAGGTCATGTTCATTAAATGCATTGATCCAGCTTAATGCAATTTGTTTGTTGAATGCTGTTTGATTCATGTGCTTAGTTTTTATCCATCGCTCCTGCGATCTTTGCTGCTAAAACAGCATTGTTATGTACCAGGGTTATATTGGCTTCCAGGCTTTCACCCTGTGAGTGTTCTGCAATAAATTTTAATAAGAAAGGTGTTACTTCTTTTCCGGTTACCTGTTGCTTTGCAGCTTCGGCCAATGCCTGTTGAATATATTTTTCTATCAATTCAGGAGCTACTTCACGGTCAGCCGGCAATGGATTGGCTATTAAAACCGAACCATTCAATCCCATTTTCCATTTTACAGAAAGCATGGTTGCAATTTCTGCCGGGTTATCTATCCGCAAGGGAGAACTAAATCCACTCTTCCTGGAATAAAAACTTGGAAATTCATCCTGGCCAATTGTTACAACCGGTATGCCTTTTGTTTCTAAGTATTCCAATGTTAAGCCGATATCTAATATAGATTTTACGCCTGCTGATACTACAGCAACATTTGTTTGTGCCATTTCCGTCAGGTCGGCCGATATATCCATGGTTGCTGAAGCACCTCTGTGCACCCCGCCGATCCCACCTGTTGCAAATATCCTGATACCCGCCATGTATGCAATACGCATCGTAGCAGCAACTGTTGTTGCACCAGGCAATTTTTTACTGATCACATAAGGCATATCCCGCAGGCTTACTTTCCATACATTTTTTTCCTTGCCGAAAAATTCTACTTCATTTTTGGATAATCCGACAAAACATTTTCCATCTTTAATGGCAATGGTGGCAGGAATGGCCCCTTCTTTTCTTACGGCGTCTTCCACCGACATTGCTGTTTCAACATTCTTCGGCCAGGGCATCCCGTGAGAGATGATGGTTGACTCTAATGCTACAACCGGTTTGTTTTCCAAAATTGCTGCTGCCACTTCAGGATTAATGAAAAGGAATTCATGATTCATTGGGATAATATTTTTTAACTGCGTTCAATAATTTTTCTTTTGTAATGGTTGTAACCAAAGCGCCGGTTACCTGCAATACTTCCAAAGCCAGTGCATGACCTGCTTCGAGGCATTGTTGTTCACTCTTGCCCATATACCAGGCGGCTGTCCAACCTGCCAGTGCAGCATCGCCTGCGCCGGTACTGTCTTTTATTGTGATGGGAGGCGCATGTAAAGAAAGTGTGATTTCTTTACTGAATATTTCCGATCCCTGCTCCCCTTTTCTCAGCCATATTTTCTTTACACCCCGCTGAAACAATTCTTCCATTGCTGAATTTGTATCCAGGTGAATATGTTTGCAGAGTGAGGGCAATTCATCTTCATTGGGGGTAAGCATAAAAACCCCGGTAAGATCAATTTCAGCTAGTTTTTTTGCTTTTGAAACAGAAACCGGTTCTATTAGTAATGGTATATTTTTTTTGTTGCAGTATTCCGAAAGCCATTGCAGCGAATCTGCCGGCAGGTTTGTATCAGCAATGATCAAAGCTGCGGTTGATAAAAAAACATCCTGCTCCTGCAGAAAACCCGGACCAAGATATTTACTGCAGGGATCTGTACAAGCAGCAACATACAAGGAACCGTCAGCATTTAAGATAGAAGCATATTTACCGGTATGATCGTTCACCCTCAGCAGCGCTTCGGTGCCGATACCGTTTTGGTTGCATTCATCTTTTAGCCAGTTGCCATCGGAATCATTGCCCAATACCGTAACCAATTGTACAGGTATGCCAAGCAGGGCCAGGTGACGGGCAATATTGCCGGCTACACCACCTGCATACCTTTTAAGTATGGCAGGATTTGAAGTTGCTGCTACCGTGTTCTCATTGCAGAAATACAATTCATCTACCAATGCGGCTCCAATACATATTACGGGTGATGGCATTTGACAAATATATTCACATGGAATTGAATATTGAGAAAATATAGAACCTGCCTTTGCCGGCAGGCAAGGAACATTCGAATAATGAACAAGGAATTTCGAATTATGATCGGAGTTAAATACTTCAACATTCGATATTCATAAACTTCACCAGTAAATGATGCAAAATAACTTGACTACTGGCATTGAGTATTTTAATGCAATGATTTAGTGCAACATGTTATTAATGAAAGTGTTCTACAAATTGATAAAATATGATTTGAAGAAAAATTTCTCCCAGATTATATTCTAAAAGTCACAGGTCTGCCTTACTACTTCTTTCAGATACCAAATTCAAATAAAATCCGTTTTATTAAAAGCATCCTAAACCATCTGAAAACAATTTATAAGACCCATTATGAAAACACTATCAGAACCCGCATCAGCATGCACGCCCAAAACAATTCATCAACTTGTAAGACTGATCGCAGCCAATGCCCTGCCATCTGCAGCCCGTAACAATAGTTTTATTGTAAATGAAGTACCAGAATCATTTGTGATCATTGCAGATGAAAATATACTGGCAACGGTGTTGAGTCGTTTGCTTTATAGCCTGGTAAACCATGGCGAGAATGCTTGTATCCGTGTTACGGCAAAGGAATACGATGATATTATTTTCGTTCAAATGAAAAGCTCCCGCAGCTTTAGCAACGATGCTATCGACAACAACCTGCAACAGGCACAATCTTATGCTAAAAAAATGAATGGAAATGTTGGCCTGAGCAAGGATGAAGAAAAAATTACCGGGATCGTATTCAGTTTTCCGAACATGAATTTCAGCAAAAAACAGGAAATTACTGGTTCGCAAAATAAAACCGAAACCGTTTCAAACGAATTTTAAAAATAAATTTAAGGAAGCTAATTAGCCGGGTTATTTGTCTTCAAGTTTAAAGTTATTGGCATCGGCAAATTTTTTCTGTGCACGTTGCATATCATTAATGGCTTCGTTTTTTTCATCAACGATCTTTCTCAATTTGGTCATGGCTTCGTCCCTGGCATCTGCTGTTGCTGCACTGCCATAATCTTTATAGCCGGTGTACATACTTTTAATAAAACGAAAATATTTTATGGAAGCATCTTTAAAACCTGCAGCATCCTTTACATCAGGAGCAGGCTGATCTTTTAATTCGGTCAGCTTTTCATCAACAAGTTTTTCCATTCTCGCACCTGCAGCAGCAATGCTATCAAATTGTTCCTTGCCAAGGAATTCGGCTATTTTGGTTTCCGTGGCAGTAATATCAGGTGCAAGGCTTTGCTCTTTTTTTACAATGTCCTGGCTATAGTTAAATGCAGATTTTGAATTACATGCAGTGAATGCAATCAATACGATGATTGGAAAAAATATTTTTTTGATCATAAAAGTTGTTTGGTATTACAATGTATCGTTTTTTTTAATTCTTAATAATAAAATTAAAATATCAGCGACATTTTCAGGTTAACTGTAAAATAAGAATCATTTTTATTTGAATTTCCCCTTTGCCAGCCTACATTGGTCACATGCGACGGGTCCAATTCCTTTTGCCGGTCATTTAAAATTAATGCATTGGTAAGCTGGTCTCCCGAAAGATACCGTGCAAATAAACCCTGGTCAATATATTCTGTACTCACATCATCTAAGTAATCGGTAGACAAAAGCCTGGATACACATTCAAGACTTACATTGCACAACGGGGTGAGTTTGTATTTTATCCCAATACCCAAGGGAATATTCAGTTGTTTTAATTTATATGGTTTCCTGTCGGGGTATTCAGTAAATCCCTGGCCTTCTGTATGCAGCGGTTTAAGGTCAACCCATTTCCCGTTCAGCATAGCCTGCGGTTTAAAACCAAAATACCCGATGCCACCCATCAGGTATGGAGACATCCTTGGCAGTTTTTCACGCTCGTCATATTTTTTTGCAAGGTAGCGTGGATGAATTTCCACTGCAAGCATTACCTCGTTGATCGTACTTTTGAAACTAAGGTTACGCTCATACCTGCCATAAGTTGTTGGTTTAACATTTTTCAGTGTATTATCATTTGCTTTTACGGTGCCAAAAGTTCCTTCAACCCTTAACCCGATGGCATACCAGTAATTGATAGAAAAAAATACACTTCCTGTCAATTGCGAATTATCCAGGTTAATGTCTTTAAAATATTTCTGACCAACATCATTTTTGCCTCCCAGGTCGGTAAAGCAATTCATTACCCCAACGGATGCGCCGATTTCATAAGTAAAGGGATGGTCATAATAAAGATCTTCGGAAAAATTATATTGGGCAATGGCTTGTTGAGAAAAAGCGGCACTAAGTAAAATAGCAAGTACAAAAAGCGTTGTTTTTTTCATGCAATAAAATATCCTTTAATAAAATTAAATGGGGGTTTTGACAGGATATCTTTTGCGGCATGAAATTAAACAATTTATTTGTTTATTTGAGCAGAGCCGGGCCCTATTTATTAAAAGAGGTTACTTAATCATGCAGTTTAGAAAAATTTAGAAAAGTTAAGGGGGTTTAGAAGTGTCAAATAATACCTTAAGTATATTATGCTTTGAATTTTATGAGACTAAACCTACTAAACTTTTCTAAACCCTCTAAACCCTCTAAATCCAGGCAATGCTAAATTCGGTGATTTAACATTTTGTTTGAGATAATAAAGTCGCTGGTTCTAATCTACACACTCTCTAAACTAATATCGAACAAGGAATTTCGAATTACGAAGTGAGCAACTCCGATCATCATTCAAAATTCCTTGTTACTTGTTCGATATTCGAATGTTCCTTGCCTGCCTGCCGGCAAAGGCAGGTTCAATATTCAATTTACCAACCCGGTATACTGCTGCGTAACCTTCTTAATAATATACCCGCTTATCCATCCCACATAAGCATATTTTGGATAAACGAATTTCTTGGTGGGATTGGTGGTATTTACCTGTTGTATGAGTTCATCTAACCAGATCGCTCCTGCCAGCAATGCTTTCTGATCATAAGTTTTCAATACCCGGTTAATATTCCTGAGCGATGCACGTGCATCTTCAGCATTTGATATCAAGGTAATATCCGGGCGGGTAACTTCATCATAATTTGAAAAGATCAGTTTGCGGAATTCAGCAATATCACGACTGGTGATCTCAATATAATTATTGTTCACACTTTGCGGGTGCATCAAAGAAGCAATGGCCCATACAATACCTCCTGATAAATAAACGATATCCCTTGATTTGAATTCTTTTTTATTTGCAAATTCATACACCATCAGCCTTGCTAAACTATCATCAAGTATCTGTTCGGCAGCTTTTAAAAAATCATTCAGGTCGCCCTGCGTTTTTGCTTCTACGATCCGTTGAAATGATTTTGTACCCAACGGAAAAGTAACAGGAACAAAAATTTTATTTGAATTAAAATACCCGCCCTTTGTATTACCACTTCCTATATCCAACTGATCGGTATTGAAACGGTATTTTTGAGGAACAATACCCATAAAACTCAGTTCTGCTTCCTGTATCGGCGTTACATAAGTGATCTTTATATCCTTATCAAGGTCTTGCGGCCGGATAATATTTGCAAAATAATCTACCTTATTGAATTTATCCAGTTCCTGTTTTAAACCACTGCTGATAACGATACAGGTTTTTTTTGCCGGAACCTGGTAGCGGTTCTTAATTATATTCATCAGTAAACTGATCGCATCACTTGTTTCTTTTTCACTTTGGTATGATAAAGAAGCTGCATCGGTATTGATGGCTGTATCTGCTTTCAACGTATAATCATATTCCCTTTCTTTACTGAGTTTTACTTCTATAACACTTAACTTAATCCCCTTAGCGCCAATTTCCACGCCGGCATATAATTCGCCAATACCCTGCACGCTTTTTAATAAACTCTCAACAATATCTGCAATGACGGTAAGCCCCTGTGCCCTGTATAACCTGATGGCAATTCTATACGATGCAATGGCATTTTCAGGCTGATCAGATTTTGTATATAAATTTCCAAGCCCTTCATTGGCAAATGCCTGGCAATAGACATCATTATCAGCCCTGGCTTTTTGCAATCCTTTTTTAAAGTACTCCTCAGCTGCTACAAACTGTTGTGCTTCCATTAAGGAAGTGGCCGTTTTAAGCATGCGGAAAGTAGACTGATTTTTAATGCTCTGGGCATGTGAAATGCTGGCGCAAAAGAAGAGTAATACGAACAGTGATTTTTTAAGTAGCATCGGTGTTGTTTTTTGATTGGCGAAAACTTGTTCCTTCTACTGGTTTGCAATAATAAAAGGGTAATTTAAACGCTTATCTTTTGTACGATTCAACCGGGTTCGGGATCAGACAAAAAATGGCTGGCCATAAATTACCGGCTAAGGTAAAATTATTCAATGCCCTATTGACAAAATCGCACAGCCAATTGTAAACAGATTTTCAACATTAAGAGTAAAAACCGGCTGTTAGCTATTAGCTATGAGCTATTAGCTTGCTCTTAATTGCTTGCTTTCTACTGCTTGATTTTGTATATTTAACCTCCTTCGATAACAAATTCATTTATATGCATAGCAGGCTGCTGACGATCCTTTTTTGTTTTTTCTTTTTTTCGGCTGCTACGCAGGACCAACAACGCCTCCATTTTTTTGAACAAAAGATAGCAGATGCTAAAAACGACGCTGAGAAGGTCTTTGCAATGGGAGAATTAGCCGAATACTATTCCGTTTTCAAACTGGAATCAAAGGCTGACAGCATTTTGCAAAAAGCACTTTTTATTGCAGAAGTATCCAGCGACAAGGATCTCATTTTGAAAATTCTCTTCAATAAAAATGTTGCCAACCTAAAAGCGTGGAGCAGTAAGGAAACATTTGAACGAAGCAGCAATTTTGTTCAGAAAGGGCTTCAATATGCCCAGGAACTTAACCGGCCGGATTATGTAGCGCTGGCACACGTAAGACTGGCAGGTATTTACCGGAAACGCAGTTTATACAATGAAGCCATCGAGCAAGCTACCCAGGCCTTTACTGCTTTGGCAAATACAGTCGCCGATTCATTGAGGTGTGTATTGTACAATGAACTGGGCGATATTTATATTGCAAAAGGCGATGCTGTTCCTGCTTATAAAAATTACAACAATGCTTTTGACATAGCATATAAACAAAAAAATATTCAACTCCAGTCAGAAATCTATCACCGCTTTTCTGAATTATACAAGTCATTCGGCGATGATGAAACTGCAAAAAAATATTTGTTGCAAAGCCTGCAATTGAATACAAAAAATAATTATTCAGAAGGGTTGTTTAAAGATTACATTGGCCTTACAAGGATTACCAATGACAGGAATTATATCGACAAGGCAAGCGAACTTGCAAAAGGTCTGAATTCTGACCGAAATAAATTAGTTGCAAAACAACTTTTATATTACTGGTATATGGTTGAAGGAAAAAATAGCACCCAAACTTTCAACTACCTTTTAAGCAATCCCGATCTCGTACAATTTTTTAAAAATCCGGGGTTGGCAAACTATTACTGGCAAACGGGAGATATCTATCGTTATTCGGCTAAATATGATTCGGCGCTTTACTATTACCGGTTTGCAGAAACTGAACTTACTGCAAAGTATGATGCCGGGAACAAATTAACGATCTATACTGCAATGGCAGAAACTTATCTGCAAAACCGGGATAGCAGTATTGCAAAAAAATATTTTGAAAAAGCATATACCATTTGCAGGCAGATCAACAAACTATCTTCTCTCCCTCCTGTTTGTAACAAACTGGGAATGCTTAATGCAAAAAATTCAGATTTTAAACTGGCTTACTATTATGCAATACAGGCAGATTCTGCCAGTAAATTATTGCAATCAAATGCAGCAAAGGACAAAGTTGTATTGTTACAGGTTGACAGGGAAAATAAAAAACATGAAAGCGATCTGCTGGAAGCCGCCCGGATAACGGAAAGAAAACACAATCTGCAGATAATGGCAATAACGTTGATGCTCACAGGTATTTTTGCCATCATGCTTTTTTTGGGAATGTTTGCCGTATCGAAAACGACGATAAGAATGATCGGATATTTTGCGTTCATTTCTCTTTTTGAATTTATCATTGTATTGCTCGATCACCCCATCATTGCCATATCGAATGGTGAACCATTAAAAATATGGGGCATTAAAATATGTTTGATCGCCCTGCTTGTACCCTTTCAGCATTTCCTGGAACACAGGCTTATCAGTTTTCTTCAAAGCAGGAAATTATTGGAAGCAAGGCAACGTTTTTCTTTAAAGAACTGGTGGTACCGTTTAAAAAAAACGGCACCTGTAAAGGATGCCGGCATAGAAGAAGATACTGCTGTGCTTTAAATTATCCGTTTATTTTTTTGAACTTTTTTTTGCACCAATGAATGGCAGGTCACAGGTTTCTGGTGGCGGGCATAATGGATACTGTCCGCCCATACCCTTCATATCGGGTGTAAAAATTTCCCTGATGTTGAAGTAATAAAAATTATCATTGATCCAGAATTGCATGACCACTGTTGGTATGTTTGATTTAATGTCAACTGCATAGATCAGCTTCAATCCTTTCGTTCCGATCGTTAGCAGTTCAAGCAAACCCGCACTCATAGTTACCTGTCGTATCGCTTGTGAAGGATTGGCTTTTACAAATGTGAAATAACGTTTACTCATTTCATCCGCTTCGGTTTCTGTCATGATATTTGGCCTTGTAGATTTTGCTAACGGTAAATCGCAGGTTTCGGGAGGCGGGCATAAAACCGGCTGACCTCTCATACCCCGCTGTTCGGGGTTAAAAAAATCATTAATATCATAATAAGTGTACACATCTTTCTTATTGAACTGCATGAACATCGTAATGTGGTTTGTGCTCACATCAGCTGCTCCAATCAGTTTCAAACCATCAAACCCAATCAACAGGGCTTCAAGCATTTCACCATCCATATTGATTTGGCGGATACCCATGTTAGGATTTTTTTTAACGATGTCGTTATAATGCGTTGCCATCTCCTCTACTTTTTCGGGCGATACTGATGTGTATTTAGACCAATCTATCGGAGGTTTCTGTACTGTGGTAGTTTGCGCTGCATTCGTTGTAACCTTTGATGTATCTGCAGCAGGTTTTTCCTCTGTTGCGCTATTATTGCAACTAATGGCCATGTAGCTGAGGATAGTTACCAGGAAAAATATTTTTTTCATGCTGTGGGGTTTATGAATGAATTAAACATTGAAAATTTCCGGTGAGATCAGGAAGGTCGCCTATACTTCTGCACAAAGTATAAATAAAATCGGGAAAAGGATAATTTAATTGGATGTGAATTGTTAGGTGCAGGCGTTTTAAGCTGGAGATTTGTAGTCATTTATTTGTTCTAAGAGTTCCATTGATTTTAAAAGCGGTGTCCATTCCTGTCCATTAAAAATTAACTTAAACCATTTTTTATGCCTGTTTTCATATCGTATGTTGAAAAAAAGCCAAAGTGCACAATAAGAGAAGCCTATTGTTACAATTACCTGAACAATTAAAAACAAAATGTTGCCATCTGTAAACATGCTTTGTGAAAGATAAAAGGTTGTCCATACCGGAAGTTGAAGGAACAAAATCCTTGTAACCCAAAGGGTTGACGTTTTTAAACGAACCAATGTTTCCTGTGTTTTTATTATTGGTTCAGTAATGTCAACCTGATAGATAAGAATTAATTGATAGAGATAAGTGATAATTGCGATGGCTGTTAATAAGACCTGAATAGCTGCTGAATAGAGGAAAAAAAGGCTGACTTTTGAATATGCAAAAACAAACAAGTTAGTAACAACTGTACCAACAATGCCAACCCAAATAATACCTACGATCACGGTAAAAATTTTTACAGGCTTCATAGTTGAAAGAAAACTTTTAACTTTCATCTGTGAAATGTCCTGTACATTCTTTTGAATTAGCATATAGCTGTCATTGAATTTCTCATCATAAGAATTCCAAAGATTAATTAGTTTTGAATCTTCCATTATTTAATTTTTTATTGTCGCAAATTTTTGTTTTAAGCTTTCCTTTATTCTACCAACCTTTGTGGAAACATTAGATTCAGAAATACCAAGTATTTCTGATATCTCCCTATAATTTCTTTCTTCCAAATAGAGAAACATTAATGCTCTGTCAATTTCTTTAAGTTCATTTATGAACTTCTCCAATAAGTTTAACTGCTGTTCATTTTCAGGTTTATCACTCTCGGCTATCTCGGATAGATGTTCATCTAATGGAATGTTATCATTTATTTTGATTGAATTTTTCCGGTAAAACGAAATGGCCACATTCAATGAAATGCGGTAAATCCAGGTAGTAATTTTGTATCGGTCATTATATCTATGGAATGATAACCAAAGTTGGATCATTATTTCCTGTATTAAGTCTGGTCTGTCATTCTCATTTTGGCAATATGTTCTGGCAACTTTGAATAAAATGCCCCTATGCTGTTCCATCACCTTCTCAAATTGATCTTTCTGTTCGTCTTTTTGCATTTATACAAGGCTGAGTTTAATTATAGCCATTCTGTTACATTTTTTTAAAAGCTTGAGTTCAAACTTCCTTTCTTAATTATTCGCAAATTGGGGGTAAATGTCACAGTTCTCGTAGAGTTTTTTTTAGGGGAAGTTTTGTCAACCAATAACGGCTTGCAGCTTGCTTAATAGTAGTAGTGTTGGTCGGTACGCTTGCACTTAACATAGCAGCCGCAATCTCAATAATTGATCCTTATTGCTTGTTATGAAAAAGTAATTCCTCAATCACTTCACCAGCACCACATCAATCATTTTTCTCCTATCCGAACTTTCCCATCGAAAGCGAACAGTATATAATTTACCGGTAACGGTTTTTAACCTGTAAGGAATTTTAGAAAGATAATTCACCACATTGTTTTCCATGGCACCACCAACCTGTTTCAATTGCTTATCGGTTAGCTTTATTTCATTGAGGTCGGTATCATATACCCAATAACTTTCTTTGCCGGATAATACTTCTGTAATACTTGTGCCTTCTATATTCGACATGTCGAGACTTGCATAAGCCATTTTTGGATTAACCCTGATGGAAGTATCAACAGTAACATGGATGGTTTTTATTTTAACCCCGATCGTTTGAGCATGATATGCAGCAGGTGATCTTAATTCATTGATGGATTTTGAAATTTGCAATGCCTCACCGGGCGTGGCAATGATAACAGGGAACTCCAGCCTCAACTGATTCTTATTTTTAAGATCATAATAACGGATCTTAATAACGCAACCGGGTTCTGCTTTGATTAACTCAGGCTTCAGAATCAATTTTACAATGATATCTTTAAAAGTTCCGGCAGCAAAACCTTTGGCTTCATTATCCTTAAAAACATTGGGCGTTTGGGAAAGTGTAATTCCTTTTCCCGATACAATAGTTACTTCTACAGCGGCAAATATCATATTGCTTTTATCCTGCACAAAACCCGTAGGCACCTGCAACCTTATTTCAAACTCTTTACTAAGGGGTATGCGGTTGTTCAACAGCGTTGACCCATCTACCCTTACTTCAATATTCTTTGCCCATATTCCTTCACTAAAATAACGGCCACCGGTAAGCGGTAAAATGCCCTTGCTTTGTGCATGCGTATCATTTATCAATAAAAAAAAGGAGATGAATAAAATAAACAGGCGATTGAACATGGGGATATGATTTTTTATAAAGATAGGAGGAATAGGAATACTGAACAAGGAACAAGGAATGTCGAATGTTGATCGGAGTTGACCACTTCATAATTCAGTATTCCTTGTTCCTTGTTCGATATTCAATCACCTTGTTCGATATTCAATTTGTTCTCCTGAGTTTTAACCTTTAAATTAGAACCCTGAATATCATTTGTACCGGTTGCCGGTATTCAATAAAAATTTCTATGAAGCGGTATTTACTTTTACTTGGCTTTTTCTTTTTGCAGGCTCATGTTTTTGCACAAAAAAATAAGGTCGACAGCCTGAACCAGTTATTGCTTAAAGAAAAAACTGATTCAAACAAAGTTAAGCTGATGTGGAGAATGGCTGATGCAAGCAGCATCTATGATCCCGAGAAGGCATTAAAACTTTCGACCGAAGCCCTCTTTCTTGCTAAAAAAATAAAGTATGTAGAAGGACAATCCAGGTCTCTCGGCATCACAGCCAATATATTTGTGAAACTCGGAAACTATCCCCGTGCATTGGAATTTAATTTTTTGAAATTACAATTGGAAGAAAAAAGACATAGGCCCAGGAACCTTGCCAGTGTGCTGATGAGCATTGCAGTTGTATATGTTTACCAGGAAGAATATCACCAGGCTTTGTCATATTATTACAGATCAGATTCGGTTATCCGGGAAAATAAAATAGAGGAATTCTACTTTAATATTGCGCAGAACCTGGGCGATGTGTATGATCGCCTCAACATAACGGATTCAGCCTATAACTATTTTAAAAAATCCCTGGGTATTGCCCGGGGCCTCAGAAATGATGATCTCATCGGAGCGTCCATGGTGGGTATGGGACATAGTTATCTGAAAAAGGAAAATTACCTTTTGTCGCTGGAAAATTACCAGGATGCAGTAACCCACCTGCAGATTGCAAATGATGATGACCTGATCTGTGAAGCGACGCTTGGACTTGCTACTTTGTATCAGAAATTAAACAACAATGATTCAGCAGTTTATTATGCAAACAGGTCGCGTATCATTGGTGAACAAGCCGGGTTCCTGCCACGGCACCTGGATGCTGTAAAATTTTTATCGGAACACTATAAACAGCAAAAAAATGCCGACAGTGCTTTTCATTATCTGAATTATGTAAAAGTGCTGAATGATTCCATCAACAGTAAAAGCAGGATCAGGGAATCTCAAATACTTTCCAGCAATGAACAATTGCGGCAATTAGAAATAGAAGAAAATAAAAGATTGGCACAAAGGGAAAGGGTTCAGCAACTTCAGTTGCTCTTCATTGGAATATTTATTCCGGGGTTTTTCTTAGTAACATTGTTGCTTAGCAGGATAAAGATACATATCCGGGTGGTTAAGATACTTGGTGTCCTTTCGCTGTTGATACTATTTGAATACCTGACCCTGTTGTTACATCCTTATGTAGCAAAGATCACGAATCACACACCAGTTTATGAAATGTTCATATTTGTTACCATCGCAGCAATTCTGATCCCTGCACATCATCGTATAGAACATTGGCTTATAATAAGGTTAACAGGCAACAGACCTGTTAACCCTAATAAAATCAGGCTCAAAACAATGAGACTTAAAAATAATAATTAGCTTATGGATTGGCCGGTTTATTTGTTGGAACAATGGGCCTTGTAGAAGAAGTATCCATTTTTGGAGTGGTGTCCATAACTACCGGAGCTGGCGTTTCTACCATTTTTTCAGTAGCAACAGTGTCGGTTTTTGTTTCTGTTGTTGATGAACTGTCATTGCAACCAATTGTTGCTACAGATACCAACATCATTCCACCAAGGATAA
>JANNBU010000111.1:0-5561 GCA_031385805.1 Ferruginibacter sp. | reverse complement strand
ACCGGATACAAGATACCAGATACAGGTTTTTGCCTTTATAAAATATTTCAATCCTGGTACGATGCAACAATCCGGTATCTTGTATCCTGCATCTTGTATCCTGCATCTTGTATCTGGTATCTTGTATCCGGTATCTCGTATCCGGTATCTCGTATCAGCATAATAAAATGGCACCAATCTTGTCACTACCAACATCCACCTAGATAATACACTATTTTTGTCAAAACTGACTTTCTAACAAAAAACTATGGATAATAACTTTTATTTGAATAATGCTGAAGAAGAAATGGAATTCATGCCCATCATCCCGCTTAATGAAGATGAGGAGGAAAACGGCGACGGGCAACCGATACCGGATGTTTTACCACTGCTGCCACTGAGAAATACAGTCCTGTTCCCGGGTGTTGTAATACCGATCACTGTTGGGCGTGACAAAAGCATTAAGGCTGTAACCGATGCTTACAAGGCTGACAAATTGGTAGGCGTTGTAGCGCAAAAAGACAGTAATATTGAAGAACCCACAGTAAGCGACCTCGAAGATATTGGCACAGTGGCAAAAATTGTAAAGCTCATTAAAATGCCCGATGGCGGAACGACCATCATCATCCAGGGCCGTAGGCGTTTTAAAATAGAAGAGATCATTTCTGAAGACCCGTATTTTAAAGCAACAATCAAGGTACTGGAAGATGAAAGCAGCTCGGATGATCCCGATTTTAAAGCCATGGTTGGAAGCATCAAGGATCTGGCCGGGCAGATCGTTGGCCTCTCCCCCAATCTTCCCAGTGAAGCCGCCATCATTTTAAAGAATATTGAAAACCCGTCTTTCTTAATACATTTTGTAAGCAGCAACCTCAACAGTGACCTCAAACAGAAACAAAAACTGCTCGAGATCAGCAACCTCAAAGCACGGGCAGAATTGCTGATGAACCTCATGCATACCGAACTTCAATATGCCGAGTTAAAAAACAAGGTTACCAGTAAGACCCGTGCAGAATTAGACAAACAACAACGTGAATATTTTTTACAACAGCAAATGAAAGCCATCAAAGATGAACTGGGTGGAGATAATGTTGCTGAAGTAAAAGAAATGCAGAAAAAAGCCGAAACAAAAAAATGGCCGGCAGCTGCAAAAGATATGTTCACCAAGGGAGTTGAAAAATTAGAACGCATGCATCCTTCCACCCCTGATTATTCTGTTGTATATAATCACTTAGACCTGATGCTTGACCTTCCCTGGGAAGAATATACAGAAGATTCTTATGACCTTAAGAAAGCAAAGAAGATATTGGATCATGATCATTACGGCATGAATAAAATAAAAGAACGCATACTCGAATATTTAGCCGTTTTGAAATTAAAAGGCGATATGAAAAGTCCGATCCTTTGTTTTATCGGCCCTCCCGGGATCGGTAAAACAAGTCTGGGTAAAAGTATTGCCGCCGCCATCAGCCGAAAATATGTACGGGTGAGTTTGGGTGGATTACATGATGAAAGCGAGATACGTGGCCACCGCAAAACCTATATTGGCGCTATGCCCGGAAGGATCATTCAATCTATCCGCAAGATAAAATCGAGTAACCCGGTGATGATATTGGATGAGATAGATAAAGTAGGCACCGATAACCGCGGCGATCCATCTTCTGCATTATTAGAAGTATTAGATCCCGAACAAAACAATAGTTTTTACGATAATTACCTCGAACTGGAGTATGACCTGAGTAAAGTATTGTTCATTGCAACGGCGAATAGCTTAGCCAGTATTCAACCCGCATTGCGTGACAGGTTAGAGATCATCGATCTCAGCGGTTATGCCATTGAAGAAAAGATCGAGATCGCCAAGCGCCACTTGGTTCCAAAGCAAAAAGAAATGCATGGACTTAACAGCGGTTCTGCAGGCAATCCGCCCACATTCAAGATCGGCGATACCGTGTTGGAAAAGATCATTACAGATTATACCCGTGAAAGCGGTGTACGTGAATTAGACCGCCAGCTTGCAAGCGTAATGCGTTACCAGGCAAAGGAATTGGTGATGAAAGGGAAATTAAAAGCTACCATCACGCCCAATGATATAGAAAAAATATTGGGCCGGCCGCGATACAGCAATGAATTGTATAAGATGGCCAATATGCCCGGTGTAGCTGTGGGCCTTGCCTGGACTTATGTTGGTGGCGATATCCTGTTTATTGAGGCACAGCTCAGCGAAGGCAAAGGCGAACTCAAACTAACCGGCAACCTTGGCAATGTGATGAAGGAAAGTGCCAGTACAGCCCTTACCTGGCTGGAAGCCAATGCAAAAAAAGCAGGCATTGAGCAATCGGCATTTAATAAAAAAGATGCACATATCCATATTCCTGAAGGAGCCGTTCCCAAAGACGGTCCAAGTGCTGGAATAACCATGATGACCTCATTGGCAAGTGCCTTTACCGGCAGGAAAATAAAGCCTTATTTAGCCATGACCGGCGAAATAACCCTGCGGGGCCAGGTGTTGCCCGTAGGAGGAATCAAGGAAAAAGTGTTGGCCGCCAAGCGTTCGGGAATTAAGGAAATTATTATGTGCTGGCACAATGAAAAAGATGTGGCAGATATAAACCCACAGTTCATCAAGGGCATTAAATTTCACTATGTAAAAATGATGACACAGGTGCTGGAACTGGCGTTGACTGAAAAATAATTTCTAACCCCAGCCTTAAGGCTGGGGTTAGTGGAAAGTCATCTCCCCCGTGGTCGGTGTCTCCACCGGCCACGGAATTACTCTGTTCGAAAAAATATCCAACCAATTCAAACCTTTTACCCAACCCATACGTATATATAAGTATTATTTCAACTGATTTCATGTTGGTTGTTTTAAGGGTTAAAGAGAATTCCCTCCGATTCTTCGGAGGGAATTTTGTTTTGGCCTCATCCTGCCCAACCCCGCTCCTAAAGGCAAGGGATGCAATACCAACAAGCTTACTAAATCTATACTATGGTTGTAGTAAGGATATGATTATTTTTTTTATTGGCCGGGCTGTATTGCATAGCTCAACTTCGGTGGCGTCGCACACTTGTACTGCATATCAATGTTGAACAATTAATCTGTGAACCTGCCTACCGGCAGGCAGGTCTGTGGCAGTCTCTCCTTGCGTCTTAGCTCCTTTGCGTTCCTTGCGTGAAATAAAAGCTGAATAAAGGTTTACAGTACAAGCGTGCGACGCCACTGAAGCCCGGTTCCGTTATACTGTTGGGTCAATAAAAAACAGCATCAATTCTAACTAAATATTCTTCAGTACAGCTAAACAAACATTAATGTATTTAAGCAGCAAGTCGTTAAATAATAAATAATTTGGCATTTCAATATACAGGTATGGAAACAATTCACTTACACATCATTTTTCACAGGGGTGTGGATCGGATTGCGTGCAAGATCCCTTATGCATCTTCAGTTAACCATGCACTGAAAAATATCACCGGTATCAGGTGGAGCCGTACAAAAAAACAGTGGCATCTTCCTTTATCGCCCGAATCTGTAAAAGAGATTGTGCGGTACACTAACGGTATTGCATACGTGAATATTGATATGTTAAGAGAAGAATTGCTTTTACGCAAAAAATCCCCTGCAAAGGACGATCCCCTGGTAACAGCGCCATTTGTTGCAGCATTTACGGAATTGGTACATCCGGTAAAAGATGCATTGATTTCAGATGAGAACAAGGAATCGCTGAGGCTATACTTACAGATGCTTATTATTAAAGCGTATAGTCCGAAAACGATTAAGACTTACCGGAATGAGTTTACCCGTTTCTTAGTAAAGCTTATGCATATTTCAGCCAGTTCATTAAACCCATTGCATATTAAGCGGTACATGGAGTATTGTGCTACCGAAGAAAAATAATCTGAAAATACTTTGCACAGCCGTTTAAACGCCATAAAATTTTATTATGAAAATATTCTTGAGCAGGACAAAATATTCTGGCAAATTCCCCGTGCCAAGCGGCCCTTTCTGTTACCAAAAGTATTAAGCGAAGCAGAATTAAAAAGGATGTTTGCTTCGGTAAAAAATTTAAAGCACAAAGCCATTTTGTTTACGGCATACAGTGCAGGCCTTAGGGTAAGTGAGGTAGTTAAGCTAAGGGTGCAGGATATAGACAGTGATCGTATGCAAATATTTGTAGAGCGTGCAAAGGGTAAGAAAGACCGGATTGTGAATTTGAGCATATTGTTATTAGATATTTTGCGGCAATATATTAAGTTGCAACAGCCAAAGCCGGGGTATTATTTGTTTGGCGATGATCATAATAAGGGCCCTTATAGTGAGCGAAGTGCGCAGGTGGTTTTTCAGCGGGCAAAAAACATGGCTGGCATTAAGAAAGAGGTCGGATTTCACAGTCTGCGTCATAGTTTTGCCACACATTTATTTGAAAAAGGTATTGATGTAAAATATATAAAGGATATTTTGGGTCATTTTGATATCCGTACAACGGAGCGGTACCTGCATGTAAGTAAGGAAAAGTTGGTAAATATTATCAGTCCGTTGGATAGTTTATATAATTTTGAAACCGACGAACTGCCAATTGGCGCAATCGACAGTTCAACAAAAAAGAAGCCATAGACTTGATTATCAAGGGAGATAAAAGATTTGGAACTACGCCCAATTACGGCAATCTTTGCGTTGTGCGTCAGCTGGCTTTTGACAATCGCAGCTACTTTAAATTTGGCGTTCGTTTCCCTTTAGTTTTGTTTTTCTTTTACTTTCTTTGACACTATATTTATTGCAAGCATAATTCATCCTTCATTACTTTTTTGTGCCTTTTATGGCAGGACAGGAGAAAAACTTTGCAGCCTAACAATTTCAAATCGCAGAATTTTGGGCTTCGTTTTTTTCGCACACAATTAGTTGTCGTTGCTATGGGTTCTAACAAAATTGCAAAGCCCTACCCTTTTTTTGTGCGAAGACTTTCAATAATTATTCCAACATCATAGCAACTCGTCCCGTGGCCGAAGGATTTTTATTTTCTGTAACTGCTATAATCCGACCGATTACTTTATGCTTTTTTAAGTTGCTAATTTTTAAGTCGTCCCTGTCCTCGGACTTACTGCGCTTTTTGTTGCTTGCCTCATTTTGACAGCTTTACTTTATTACGCTCAAACAATATTTTGGTTTCGTACAATTATTTTATTATGAAATTCAGTTTGTATTTATCGGTAACTCTTTTCGCTTTTAGATCCGAACCTCTATACTTTTTTTACGAAATTCTTCTCAATTCACCCGCCGAACGCACAACAAAGGTATTGCCGCAAGCTGGGCGGACACTCATATTCTCAGCATTATCTAAACTTTTACTTTAGTTATCGGCCTGACCGATTTTTAATTAAAATTTAATTTCAAGTAAAAATTTCGTTTCTTTAATGAGCATCAGCAACCGGCGGACACAGCATCTATTCCCAGCCTGCGGCAATACCGGACGTTATTTGCAACCAGTTCTCACGAATTGTCGTTTATAATTTATTAGCAACCTCTGTCCTTAACTTTTCGCCAAATTCAAAATTTTGTTCGCCTAACCAAAATTGCCTTCAAGCTTTTC
>JANNBU010000058.1:0-3072 GCA_031385805.1 Ferruginibacter sp. | reverse complement strand
GCTGAATTTTCCGTATCATTCCTTCGGCAGTATAATTGATCTTTTACGTGAAGCAGCCATTGACCCTGATGTGGCCAGCATCAAATTAACCTGTTACCGCCTGGCCGACCGTTCAAAAATTATCAACACCCTCACCAATGCGGTACGCAATGGAAAACTGGTTACCGTAGTGCTTGAGCTGCGTGCCAGGTTTGATGAAGAAGCTAACCTGGAATGGAAAGAAGAGCTTGAAGAAGCCGGCGTAAAAGTATTGCTGGGCGTACCCAATTTAAAAGTACATGCAAAAATATGCCTTATTAAAAAACGGGTAAATAACCGCACCATTCATTATGGTTTTGTAAGCACGGGAAACCTGAACGAAAAAACAGCAGCCATTTATGGCGACTCCTGCCTACTTACTTCCGACAGGAATATAATGGCAGATGTAAACCGCATATTTACTTACCTCGAACATCCAAAAACAAGGGAACATTTTTTGGGGGCATGCAAAACGTTGATCGTAAGCCCGGCAAATATGAGAAAGATGATCACTGGCTTTATCAATAAGGAAATAAAAGCAGCAAAGAATAAAAAAGATGCAGCCATTACATTGAAATTAAATTCACTCAGTGATAAACTGCTGATTGAAAAATTAGATGAAGCTGCAAGAGCCGGTGTAGAAATAAAAATGATCATCAGGGGTATCTGTTGTATGTACACTGAAAATAAAAAATTCAAAATACCCGTTCAAACGATCAGCATCATTGATGAATACCTCGAACACGCCAGGGTGATGGTCTTTTACAATGGGGGAAAAGAAAAAGTATATATTTCTTCTGCCGACTGGATGGTACGCAATATTGATCACCGGATAGAAGCTGCCTGCCCGATCCTTGAAAAAGATATGCAGCAGGAAATAAAAGACCTGTTGAATATTCAGCTGCATGATAATATCAAAGCAAGGATATTAGATAACGACCTCAGCAATCAGTATATCAATCCACGCAATACAAAGAAGATTCGTTCTCAGGTGGAGATATATAACTATCTCTATAAGAAGTAGCGACCCTGCCTACCGGCAGGCAGGCCTGTCGGCGGTTGCAAACCCGATACTTTCCAATTTGGTTTGTCATGCTGACGAAGGAAGCATCTCTGCACATATCCTTTTTACTTTATTATTAATAATATTTTGTACAACTTCCTTTTTTCTTCCTCAAATTGAATGATTTAAACGAATTTTGATCCAATTGGATGATATCAATTGAATCAACATTAAATTTTTGCTTTTGAAACTGGCAGCAATAGACATAGGCAGCAACGCAGCAAGGCTTTTAATAACGGAAGTAACACAGGTAAATGGCGACAAACCGGTATTTACTAAAATGAACCTTTTTCGTATGCCGCTACGTTTGGGTTTCGATGTTTTTGAAAACAATTATATTTCTGTGCAGCGGCAGGAAATGCTCATGCAAACCATGAAAGCATACCAGCACCTGATGAAGGCTTATGAAGTGGATGCTGTGAAAGCCTGTGCCACCAGTGCTATGCGGGATGCAACAAATGCATCCGAAATAATCAAAAATGTAAAAAAACAAACTGGTATTGATATCGAAGTGATCTCGGGTGACATGGAAGCCAATCTTGTTTATGAAAACCATGTAGCCGAAAATATGGACAAGGACCATAGTTATATGTATATAGATGTAGGTGGCGGCAGCACAGAACTATCTTTCTTCAGTAATGGTATCCTCGTTTTTAAAAAATCATACAATATCGGCACCATCCGGTTGTTGAAAAATAAAATAACGGAAGATGAATGGGATGAAATGAAAGAAACCATCAAAGCTGTTACGAAAGGACATAAAGAAGTAGTAGCGATCGGAAGTGGCGGCAATATCAATAAAATATTTTCATTGAGTAAGAAGAAGGATGGTAAATCTTTACCCCTCGACCTGCTGAGGGATTATTATCGTGAACTGGAAGCAGTACCAATTGCTGAAAGGATTTCAAAATATGGTTTAAGGGAAGACCGTGCCGATGTGATCGTACCTGCATTGCAGATCTATATAAATGTTATGAGATGGGCCAATGCTCAGGAGATTTATATACCTAAGATCGGGCTGGCAGATGGATTGATACAGCATTTGTGGGAGGAAATGAAAGAGAACCAGCTATAAGCTTTTAGCTGTTAGCAGGAATCATTGGTGGTACTTTTTAGGAAACAGATCGAATTAAGTAAACGGCTAAAAGCTTATAGCTAATGGCTAACAGCTTTTTCCCTACATTTACAATCCGAAAGCGAATATCCCCGGACTTGTTTTATTCTAATGCAGAGCCATCTCCCCTTCGCCATTAACAAACCTATAAAATTTATTGTATGTCAGTTAATAAAGAAGTCAAGAAAATTACGACCAACACCTTACAAAAAATGAAAGCAAGTGGAGAAAAAATTTCCATGATAACAGCTTATGATTTTTCTTTTGCAAAAATATTCGACTCCGCAGGCATTGATATCATACTTGTTGGCGACAGCGCCAGCAATGTAATGGCCGGTCATGAAACTACCCTTCCCATCACACTCGACCAAATGATCTACCATGCACAAAGCGTGGTACGTGGTATTGAAAGATGCTTAGTAGTAGTTGATATGCCATTTGGCGCTTACCAGGGCAATTCAAAAGAAGCACTCAATTCAGCCATACGCATTATGAAAGAAACCGGCGGCCATTCTGTAAAATTAGAAGGCGGCGAAGAAGTGGTTGAATCCGTAAAAAGGATCATCAGTACCGGTGTTCCGGTTATGGGCCACCTGGGCCTTACGCCACAAAGTATTTATAAATTTGGCACTTATACTGTGAGGGCAAAAGAAGAAGAAGAAGCTGAAAAATTAAAGAAAGATGCTTTGCTTTTGCAGGAAGCTGGATGTTTTGCCATTGTGCTTGAAAAAATTCCGGCAACACTTGCCAAAGAGGTTTCAGAAAGCCTGCACATACCCACCATTGGCATTGGTGCAGGTGGCAATTGCGACGGGCAGGTTTTGGTAATGCATGATATGCTGGGCATCAACACTGAATTCAAACCAAGATTTTTAAG
>JANNBU010000057.1:0-3853 GCA_031385805.1 Ferruginibacter sp. | reverse complement strand
TGAACTATGAACTATGAACTATGAACTATGAACTATGAACTATGAACTATGAACTATGAACTATGAACTATGAACTATGAACTATGAACTATGAACTATGAACTATTCCAATCCAAACAAACCGCTATTGAGCAACTGCAGTGTTTGTTCTTTATAACTCCGCGGAATAAGTAAAGAAATATTATGCCTGCTTCCTCCATAACTTACCATACGAACGGGAATGGCAGAAACAGCGTCAAATAATTTTTTCATCACTTCTTTGGTCTCGGTTATTTCATTACCTACAATAGATACGATCGTTTGATTGGTATCTATTTCTACTGTACCGAATACTTCGAGTTCCTTTTTGATTTCATTTATAAAAATATCACTGTCGATGGTAACGGATACGGCTACTTCAGAAGTTGTGATCATGTCGATAGAAGTTTTATACTTTTCAAAAACTTCAAACACTTTTCTAAGAAAACCATAAGCAAGTAACATGCGGCTGCTTTTTATTTTGATGGCAGTAATACCATCTTTTGCAGCAACGGCTTTTACGCCGGTACTTCCTGCTTCTTCTGTTATAAGGGTTCCAGTTGCTTCGGGCTGCATGGTATTCAGCAACCTTACCGGTACATTAAAGAACTGTGCAGGCCAGATACATGCAGGATGCAGGATCTTTGCGCCGAAATAAGCAAGCTCTGCAGCTTCTTCAAAACTCAGTTGTTTTACAGGTATGGTTGTTTGTACAACTCTTGGATCATTGTTGTGCATACCGTCAATATCTGTCCATATTTCACAAATGCTGGCATTAACGGCTGCTGCAATAAGGGAGGCACTGTAATCACTACCACCACGTTTTAAATTATCAACCTCACCTTTTGCGTTGCGGGTAATATATCCTTGTGTTACAAATATTTTAGTTTCCTTATTCCGCTGAAGCAGTTGTGCGATCTTTACTTTTATGGTGCCTACCTGTGGCTCATCCTGGTTATCCAGTGTCATAAAATCCAGTGCCGGTAATAGAATGTGTTCGATTTTTTGTTCTTCGAGATAAAGGCAGAAGATTTTTGAGCTGAGCAATTCTCCCTGTGCAAGGATATCTTTTAAAAGTGCTTCACTGAAAGATATTTTTAAAATGATGGTAAGGAATTCAAAATGTTCTGAAAGGACGGCATTGGCTTTCGTTAATATTAATTCATCACTTAATAATTCAAGAACGAATGCCCGGTAATATGATTCCAGTTCCTGTATCTTTTGTCCTGCACCATTCCTGTCATTGTTTGCAAGCAGGTTGCTTATTTCTACCAGGGCATTGGTAGTACCACTCAATGCAGATAATACAACGATCTTGTTTTCGGTATCAGCAGTTATTAGTTTCGCAACTTCTTTCATACGTTGCGGTTTGCCAACACTGGTTCCGCCAAATTTCATCACTTTCATGGCGCAAATGTATGATTTAAGATGTTTGATTTATGATGTTATGATGTAAGATGTATGTAGCACCGTAAGAAATCATACATTTTACATCATACATTTATTATATTACTACATCAAATTTTTCTCCAAGCTTCAATAAGTCGTCAACAACAGATCCAACCAATGATATACCATGCTGCAAGCGCTGAATCTCCATCTCAGTTTCAGGTTCACCGGGTATGATCACTTTATCAATTCCTTCAATAGGTTTTGCTTTTTTGAATTCACGGATCCAGTTATCCATATTATCCTTAAAATCGGCTGCCGATCTAAAAGCATCGATACGCATGGCACCAAAGAAATGGCCGATACCCTGACCGGGCATATTATCCGGCATTGGTAAATAAGATGGAAATGGCGGCACCCATGGCCCATAATTGGCACCACTTAATATTCCTGAAAAAATATCTACAATGCTTCCCAGCATATATCCTTTGTGGCTGCCGTGTTCCCGGTCTCCGCCCAATGGCAGTAATGCACCACCTTCTTTTAATTCATTGGCATTGGTACTTGGTTCTCCATCTTTTTTTTGCACCCAGCCTAATGGAACAGGTTGATTTTTTCTTTGCAATATCTCCAGTTTGCCATTTGCAGCAGTTGTGGTGGCAAAGTCGGCAACAAATGGTTGTTCTTTTCCCGCAGGAATGGCAACAGCAATTGGATTTGTTCCAAGCATCCTTTGTGTTGAAAATGTTGGTGCAACCAATGCCGATGCATTGGTCATGGCAATGCCGATCATATCATAAGGCAATGTCATCATTGCATGATAACCCGCTATACCAAAATGATTGCTGTTTTGTACACTTACCCAGCCGGTGCCAACATGTTGTGCTTTATCAATGGCAACCTGCATGGCATACGGTGCTACGACCAATCCCAAACCCCGATCGCCATCTACAACTGCCGTACTGGGCGTTTCATGAATAACTTTTATTGATGGAGTGCTGTTGACCCTTTCAACTTCCCAAAGGCGTACATAACCGCTAAGCCTGGCCACACCGTGACTATCAACTCCCCGCAGATCAGCGCTGAGTAAAGCTTTAGCTGCTATTGTTGCATCCTCATCACTACAACCAATTTTTTGAAAAATATTTTTAGAAAAAGAGAATAATTGTTCGTATGAAAATATTTGTTCCATATTGCGAAGATAAGATAGGAATATTGATAGCCTTTCCCGTAAGTACGGTAATGAGGATTGTGCAAAGTTTCATCCCGTATCTGGTATCCCGTATCCGGTATCTTGCATCATTTCCTTAAATTTGCAGCCCTGAGTGAAATACTCAATGATCAATTTTCAATAATCAATGTTCAATAATTATGGGAAGGATATTTGAAGTCAGAAAAAGCAGCATGTTTGCCCGCTGGGATAAGATGGCAAAGAATTTTACACGTATTGGAAAAGAAATTGCCATTGCGGTAAAAGCCAGCGGACCTGACCCCGATAATAACCCGGCATTAAGAAGGTGTTACCTCAACGCAAAGGCATGCAATATGCCCAAGGATCGTGTGGAAGCTGCCATTAAAAGGGCGATGGGCAAGGATACCAGTGCTTATGAAGAGCTCTTGTATGAAGGATATGCGCCTCATGGTGTGGCAGTCTTGGTAGAAACTGCTACCGATAATCCAACCCGAACGGTAGCGAATGTACGCATGCACTTTACAAAAGGCCATGGTTCACTGGGAACAAGCGGTAGTGTTGCATTTGGTTTTAAACACATGAGTGAATTTAAAATAAAAAGTGCCGGGCTAAATGCAGATGACCTGGAATTTGAATTAATAGATTTCGGGCTTGAAGAAATAGGAGAAAATGAAGAAGGTAATATTATTATCCGCACTCCATTCAACGAATATGGGAATATGAGTAAGGCGCTGGAAGAAAAAAAGATTGAAGTTATCAGCGCTGAACTTACCTGGGTGCCCACGACTACAACAGAATTAAATGAAGAACAATCCAACGAGGTGTTAAAATTAGTTGATCATTTGGAGCAGGATGATGACGTGCAGAAGGTTTATCATAATTTAAAGTAGTACTGATCCGTCATTCCAGGAACGAGGAATCTTTTGGGAGATACTTCCGCAACCTGTACTGAGGAACGAAGTATCAGCATGACATTTTTTTTCAACCATCCCTCTATAAGTTTATCTTTGAACAAATTGAACGCATGAGTTTTGATGATATTTCAGTAAAGGAAATACTTACCATAACTTTTACACTTTTTGCTGTAATAGATATGATCGGATCTATACCGGTGCTGGCATCCCTGCGTATTAAAATGGGCGGTGAAATAAGATCTGTACAGGCCACGCTTGCTTCAGGCGGGTTGATGATCCTGTTTTTATTGGTTGGGCAGCAATTTTTAAATATCCTTGGGCTGGATGTACAATCCTTTGC
>JANNBU010000045.1:0-1784 GCA_031385805.1 Ferruginibacter sp. | reverse complement strand
TACCCTGATCGCATCATCACCCTGCTTATGACCTTCATCATTAACACCACTCATCGTATAGTTCTGTGTCTTTACATCCAGCTTTTGTATTTCAAGTAATGGATTAACAAAATGTAACCCGCTGCTGAGTACATCGTTTTGAATATTGCCAAACAATATTTTTATCCCCACCTGTCCCGGGTTGATTTGTACAACCGTAGTTGAAATAATTCCCAAGCCTAAAAAAGCCAACCCGATAAGCCGCCCCAGGTTTTTAAATTTATTAAGGGAAGGAGAATTTTTTAAAACGGTGGTAGAAAGAATTAAAAGCAGGATACCAAGAATTATCAGGAACATAACAGGTAAATTTAGTAATGCAAGATCACCCAATCCTTTTACAATCCCGGTATCAGGTTTTGAACAAATTATGAAGAAAAACTTCTGATATTTATTTGATCTTAATTAATCTCTTTTCCTTCTTCCAGTTTTTTTATTACTCCTTCAACCATCGTTTTATTCTGAGGATTGGGAGCCTGTGCCAAAGCAAGCTTTGCATTTTTCAATGCATTTTTAGTATCAGCATTGGCAGCATAACCTCTTGTCAATCCCATGAGCGTTGTAAACTGGTTGGGATTTTTTGCCGCATTCAGTTTAAACACTTCTAATGCTTCCTTATTTTTTTTCAGTTGTAATAACTGGCGGCCATATTGGTGAACCTGTTGCATTGTTCCAAGCGGCATTGCTTCTTTCATTACAGCTTCTGCTTCTGCGCCTCTTCCAAGCTTGTCCAATATTTGTGCACGTGTGCTCAATGAATTAAAATTCTTTTCTCCTACAAACGCATCATTTTTTGAAGAGTCGGTCCATAGCAAAGCCTCTTCAAGATTTACATTGTGTTGCAAGCACCAGCGTGCAGCCTGGTCCCAGGTTTGCCACATAAAACCCTTGTCTCCCTGTAACTCTTTGCGGAAAGATTCCAATTGTGTTTTTATATAATCTACTTCAATTTTAAAAGGGATCATTAATTTTTCCCATTCAAGTGCCACCGTTGCACTGTTCTCTGTTTCATTCATGAATTCATATTTCATCCATTCTATACTTTTCTCCAGCGCCACTGGTTTTACTTTTACCCTCAATGCATCTTCGCTTTCCTTATAAAAAAAACTTCCCCAGGCAACATTGTTTTTAGAAAATATGAGGGTGCATTCATTGGGATCATACGCAATAAAAAATGCATACTTGCCTGCAGGCAGTTCACGGCCTTCAATTTTTACGTCGGTAGAAAACCTGATCGTGGTACTTTCATTGGCTCCGGCCCTCCAGGGTGCAGCTTTGCTGTTGCCGAATCCAAGATCAGCAAATCCAACATGAACAAGCTGCCCCCAAATTTTTCCTTCACGACCCTTTACACCCGGCCTGTCGTAATGAATGGTTACGTCTGTAACACCAATTCGTTCCGACACAGAAGCTTTTTTATTTCCGCCATCCGGCAAAGAAGTAAGTTGGGAAAATGCTGTTAATGTAAATACTGCCAATGCAAGGCATGTTGCGAACGTTTTTTTCATACATGTAGTTTTAGTATGTACAAGCTATGAAAGAAACCCACATGATAGAAACTTATTATTACCAATGCTGCTTGAAAAGGATAAACAGCTTATGGCAATGATATGAGGTAAATTAATATTAAACAAACTGTTTACTACTGATAATATTTTTTTATCACGGTTGTCGGGTTAAAGTGGGTTGAAACCCTACAGGTAAGGGTTTCCTTTTCATAACCCCGGCCTTAAGGCCGGGGTTATGAA
>JANNBU010000472.1:0-4408 GCA_031385805.1 Ferruginibacter sp. | reverse complement strand
TTTGCCCTTACCGTGCCAATGCCTTCTATATTTTCCAATTCTTTAACCGATGCGGTAAATATGTTTTTTGCATTGCTAAAATGAGTCACTAACAGTCGTGCCTGCACGGCACCAATATTGGGAACGAGTGTTAATGCAATCCGGTATGTTAACTCATGACTCATGTGCTGTGTAAATGTAAATTAGTGTTGCAAAAAAAGAGGAAATAAATGAATACTACTATATCTTTTTTTTCTTTAACCTGCTGATGATGTGTTACTTTAAAAAGTGAAAATGAATGGTATATGGTTGGAATAGTAGAATGAAGAGATATAGCTGAATAATAGCCGGGATTGGAGCGGATACCGACCTAAGGAGGCAGTAGCGTAAAGCCCGTACCGAGGTTGAATTTATAGCTACCGATGCTGCTCCAAAAAAACTAGAAAGCATCTTTATGAAATTCCAGATCTGTAAATCGGGTTTTGTTTTTGGTTTCATTCCCCTACATTTGCAACGTTGATTGGTTTCCATAATTCAAATATGGAATTAAAAGGGAAGCCGGTGTAATTCCGGCGCTATCCCCGTAGCTGAAAAAGTCACCTCAATTTCTCACCGGAATGAGAGGAAACAACTTAACAATTTGCCACTGTAAAAAACGGGAAGGCGTTAAAGTTGGGACTAAGCCAGAAGACCTGCCTCTCAAATTTTATCATCGGGCTTTCGGGTGAAAGGCAGGGATGCAATAAATTTTATTGTTGGCTTTTGCATTCTTCTTTTTTTCCTGTTGGTCCCGGTATCTTTTTAATTCTCAAAAACGGGCAGGCTGAAAATCACTTCATTTAATATAGTTGTAGTTGTATTGTTGTTTTCTCTTTCATTAGAAGCACAGCAGGTAGACTCATTGCCTGAAGTAAAGGTTAGCAGCACACCATCACCGGTTAATGCTAAAAATGTGATGCCCGTTCAGCAATTTCAAAAGAATGAATTGCAACAACTGAACTCCTTATCGGTTGCTGATGCTGTAAAATATTTTGCCGGAGCTAATGTAAAGGATTATGGTGGAATTGGTGGACTGAAAACTGTATCAATCAGAAGTCTTGGTGCCAATCATACGGGTGTGGATTACGATGGTATCATAATGAGTGATGCACAAGGCGGACAAATAGACCTTGGAAAATTGTCTTTGGATAACATAACCAATGTGAGTTTAATCAATAGCAATCCGGGAATTTTTATGCCGGCCCGCTCTTTTGCTTATGGGTCATTGTTGCAATTGAAATCATTACCTGCTAAGATTAATGTTGGTTGTTTAAAATATACTTTATCTATAAAATCAGGATCTTTTGGGTTTGTTAACCCTGCAGCAAAAGTTGCCTATAAGTGGAATCGCTTCTTATACTCTAGTCTTAATGCTGAATTGCAAAATGCCAATGGTGAATATCCATTTTCGACGTATGAAAATACTGCGGAAAAAAAACAGCGGATAAATACAGATATTCAATCTCAAAGATTAGAGTTAGATAACCGTTTTGGAATTAATGACAGCAATTTTATAGCTATGAAGGCTTACTATTTTCAATCAGAAAGAGGACTTCCGGGGGCTGTTATTTTAAACAACTCTGCTGTTGGAAGAGAAAGATTGTGGGACAAAAATTTCTTTTTGCAGATAACGTGGCAAAAGACATTTTCTGCAAAAAGCAAGCTCTTGGTAAATGGAAAATATAATTACGCCTACATCAAATATCTTAACCCTGATTATTTTAATTTACAGGGTAGGTTAGAAAATACATTTATTCAAAAGGAGTATTATCAATCGGCAGTTTATAATTATTCACCTTTTACATTTCTATCGTTATCTGTGGGGTCAGATTATTTTATAAACACACTAAATCGTACAGATGAATTTGTAGTAAACTTTGCTGAACCGGTAAGAAAAACCTGGTTAAACAATTTTGCTGTAAAGTTTATTACTACACATGTAGAGATACAAGGGAATATACTGTATAGCAGAATAAAAGAGAAAACCAAGACGGGCCCTGCAGGGTCAAATTATGAAAAGCTGACGCCGGCTTTATCACTGTCATGGAAGCCATTTCAACTTATCCCTATTAGAGTAAGAATGTTTTATAAAAATATCTTCAGAATACCAACATTCAATGATTTGTACTATACCTACGTAGGCAATACCAATCTGCGACCTGAATTTGCAAAACAATATAATGCAGGCATTACCTGGCAACAAAATACAACTGGTATTATTCAAGCCATTGAACTTACTACAGATGCTTACCGCAATATTGTAACGGATAAAATTGTAGCCGTGCCACGTCAGAACCTTTTTCAGTGGAGCATGCAGAACATAGGCAAAGTAGAAATAAAGGGGTTAGATGTAGGGGTTAGGATAATAAGCAGAAGTGTAAACCAATTTCAATCATCATTTCGCTGCAACTATACCCTACAAAAAGCAGTGGATGTGACCGACAAATCATCTGCACAATATAACAACCAAATGCCTTATACGCCCATACATTCGGGTGCCGCTTCATTACATTTAAGCTTTCAAAAATACTCCATTAATTACAATGTGTTGGTCTCCGGCAGCCGCTATAAAAACGGGGAAAACAATATTTATAATTTGGTTGACAGCTATGTAATTAACGATGTTTCTTTTTCTTACAACAGCAGTATAAAAACTATAGGATATTCATTGAAAGTGGAGTTAAACAATTTATTAAACAAGCACTACGAAGTCATACAATATTATCCTATGCCCGGTATAAACTATCGTATAGGTATTATCTTAAACAATAAATAAAAACAAACATGAACACTAAAATTTGGAAATTGATTTTGCCCGCAATCCTTTTGATGAATGCTTGTAAAAAAGACGATGTTGTTATACCCGTAACTCCTGTTATATCTACAGCAGGTGTATATGCCCTAAGTGAGGGTACATTTTCTTCTAACAACACCCGGCTGGCTTATTATGATTTTGCTACGGGTACAGTTTCGGGTAATATTTACAATACAGCTAATAGTGCTGATCTGGGAGATACAGGTAACGATATGATTATCTATGGAAGCAAATTGTATATAGTAATGAATGTAACAAGCAATGTAACAGTTCTTAATGCCGCTAATGCTAAATTGATTAAAAAAATAGATTTTAAAAACGGAACAATCAATAAAGAACCCCGCTATGCAGTTGCAGCTAATGGTAAAGTATATGTAAGTGCTTATGATGGGTCAGTGTCTGTAATAGATACAGCCACATTAACAATCACAAAAAACATAACAGTAGGATCTAACCCTGAGGGATTGGCTATTTATGGAAAATATCTTTATGTAGCTAATTCAGGTGGGTTGAATTTTCCTGCCCCACCTGATAGTACCGTATCTGTAATTGATCTGACTACTGAAACTGAAATAAAAAAGGTGATAGTAGGACCCAATCCGGTAAATGTGGCCGCCAATTCAACAGGTGATATTTATGTAGGGAATTATGGTGTTTTTGGTAGTATTAATCCACAGATCTATGTTATTTCCGGAACCACAAATACTTTCAAAACAAAATTGGATACAAGCCTGCAATATTCACATGTTAGAATCTATAATGATGTAGCCTATTTATACAATACCTATGGGGGTACTGGTACGTGTAAACTACTTGATACCAAAACCAATACTATACTCCGCAATGAATTTATAATTGATGGCACAATAGTCACAAATCCCTATGGTATAAATATAGATGATACCAATGGGGATGTATATATTACAGATTCAAAAGACTTTTCCAGCTCGGGATCTGTTTTTTGTTTTGATAAAACAGGTAAAAAGAAATTTAGTTTTTCTACGACACCTGGAATAAGTCCTAATACAATTACATTTATCAGAAAGTAAAATTTCTTATGCCAAAGCATGAAATAAAAATATGTCCCCGTTGTCAGGAGGCCTTTGAATGTAAGGCGGGTAGTATTTCTATTTGTCAGTGTTTTGGGATACAAGTTTCACCGCTGTTACAAGATCAAATAAATAAAGATTTTGATGATTGCCTGTGTGCAAATTGCCTGGTAACATTGAACAAGGGGGGTAAAAACCAAAAATAGCCTAACCATTAAGTTGTAGTTAAAAAACTATTAATGGTTAGGCGTTTGGTTATTTTTGCATGAATTTGGTTTGTATGCAGTTTAATTTACAACAGTTTCTCACAGTTAGTTTCACCTTGTTTGCAGTAATTGATGCAATCGGGTCTATTCCGTTGCTTATATCATTAAGTGCCAAAATGGGTGGCATCAGGGAAATGAGGGCCACACTTATTTCCGGCCTGTTTATGATCGTATTTTTATATGTTGGTGAATCATTTTTAAATCTGTTGGGTGTAACAGTTCATTCTTTTGCCATTGGTGGTTCTATTGTAATATTTCTC
>JANNBU010000459.1:0-2687 GCA_031385805.1 Ferruginibacter sp. | reverse complement strand
TCCAGGTATTTCTTTACTGTTTGCAGGAAAGATGCGCCAACCGCACCATCCACACTGCGGTGATCACAACTGAGGGTTACTTTCATCACATTGGTCACGTCAAATACACCGTTCTTACGCACCACCACTTCCCTGATACTTCCCACGGCCATTATGCAACTGTCGGGTGGATTAATGATAGCAGTAAATTCTTCAATATCCATCATACCCAGGTTGGAGATGGTGAATGTATTACCCGTGAATTCATTTGGCTGTATCTTCTTGTCTTTTGCTTTTGCATACAATTGTTTTGCATCGGCAGCGATCTGCGACAATGTTTTCTGATCCGCAAATCTTATCACCGGTACGATCAATCCTTCGGGTAATGCCAGCGCAGAACCAATATGAATGTGATGATTCTGGCGGATGAAATCTCCCATCCAGCTGCTGTTTACATCAGGGTGTAATCGCAAAGCTGTTGCACATGCTTTTATAACAAGGTCATTGAAAGAAATTTTTACCGGGCTTACTTCGTTCATGGCATTGCGTGCAGTGATCGCATTGTCCATATTTATTTCCATGCTCAGGTAAAAATGCGGGGCACTGAATTTGCTTTCAGCCAGGCGACGGGCAATTACCTTACGCATTTGCGTTAGTGGAACATCGGTATGGCCTTCTTCGCCTGTCGCTATAAATACAGGGGCAGTTGTAACTGGTAAAGATTTTTCTCCTGAACCGCCGACAGGGTTTGAAACCGCTGTCGGGGAGGTTTTATACTCATCCACATCTTTCTTCGTAACACGCCCACCATCACCACTGCCATTTATAGCAGTTATATCAATTCCTTTTTCTTCTGCTAATTTCTTTGCAAGAGGAGAGGCTTTTATCCGGCCGTTTGTATTTTCTGTTTCCGTTTCTTGTTTTTCGTTTTTCGTTTCTTGTTTCTCGTTCTGGGTGCTTTGCAGATTAGAAACAACTTCAGTTGCCGGACCGTTGACAGGGGTTGCAACCGGTGCGGGGATTGCTTCCTCACTGAGTAATGATTTATAATCCTCTCCTGCTTTTCCAACAATGGCAATTACCTGGTTTATTTTTGCAGCTTCACCGGCAGGAACACCAATGTAAAGCAATGTGCCATCCACATAACCGGTTACTTCCATCGTGGCTTTATCAGTTTCCACATCGGCCAGTACATCATCGCTTTTCACTTTATCGCCTACTTTTTTATTCCATGTTACTATTTTCCCTTCGGTCATAGTATCGCTTAAAAGCGGCATGCGTATCACTTCTGCCATAAATATGTTTTCTTAAGTTGTAAATTTAGAATCCCGAAATTAATGCAAAAACAGGAAAAGTATTGTAGATTTTGTACCCGGCAGTATTTCTTTGTGCAGCTTCATTGGCAGCCTGTCCCGCTTTTTGCGGGATCGCACTCTTGTGCAGTATATCATTGGGCAGCAACAGGCTTTTTACTTAATAATCCAGCTCCAGTTTAAGCCGGTCCTTCAGTTCTTTTATAAGCGGATATTCTTCAGTCAGCAACTGGTATTGTTGTTTTGTATTGAGAGGTTTTTCTCCCGTTTCAACGGCAGTTTCATTTTCAACCACTATTAACTGGTATTTCAGCAGCCTGTTATTGAAGAACTGCTGCATAAAATCTATGAGATCGGACCTTTCTGCTTCAATGAATTTCTGATGCATATTGCTTTGCGTAATGATATCAAAGCTATTTTCATCAATCACTTCCAGTGTCGCCATTTTAAAATTGGTGATAGCAGAATGATTTTTTTTAACAGCAAGTTTCTCGATAAAATCATTCCAGGCTGTTTGCAAAGAATCTGCCGTTAATTGTTTGCTGTTATTTCCGTTGTGCTGATTTTTTAAGGAAACCTGTTCTCTAATCTTTTCCAGCGAACGCATGGTAGCTTTTGGCTTTTGTGGTTCATCAATTTTCTTTCCTTCAACCGGAATGATCTTCTTTACCTCCGGCACTTCATCTTCAATGATCAACGATGCAGCCTGAATTTTTTGGGTAGGCTTAACAGTAATTGGAATATTATTCTCTTTTATTTTAATAACAGGCAATGACCTGAATGAAACTGCTTTTGTATTATCCGTTAGTTTTTTTTTACTGAACCCTTCATCAGTTGCAATGAGTTGTACAGCCTGTTGCAGGTAACTTAATTTAATAAGCAACATTTCAATATGTAATCTTTTATTACGAGCCTGCTTGTAATTGATGATCGCTTCATTCAAAATATTTAATGCTGCAATAAGCCAACCCGTAGAAACCTGTTGGGCATACTGCAAATATTTTTGTTTGAAATCGTCTGCAACTTCTAATAAGATAGCAGCTTTTGCATCCTTACTTACCAGCAGGTTGCGGATGAATTCTGCAAAACCATCCAGCAAAGTATCACCTTCAAATCCTTTTTGATTTATTTCATCAAACAACAGCAATGCTTCAGCGAGTTGCTGCTGTTGCATCTGATCGAGTAATTTAAAATAATAATCCTCATCGAGAATATTCAGGTGTTCTAATGTATTGGCATAATCCAGTTTTCCACTTGTAAAACTTACGATCTTATCTAATATGCTCAATGCATCTCTCATGCATCCTTCACTTTTTTGAGCGATCACATGAAGGGCTGCTTTTTCTGCAGTGATATTTTCTTTTTCACAGATCTCCTGTAAATGTTCCACCGTAT
>JANNBU010000424.1:0-2737 GCA_031385805.1 Ferruginibacter sp. | reverse complement strand
GAAGTAAGTTTTAAATTGTATGCCCCGGAAGTGCAACGTGTTATTTATAACTCAAAACCGGGGATAACAGGGATCGGTTCTCTTCTGTTTCATTATTTAAAAATTCCTCCAGCAGATCCAGGTCCATCTGCCAGGTATTTTCGTCGGTATCAATAAATATTGGATTAGCTCCTGTATATTTTATTGCATTACAGGTAGCGATGAATGTGATGTTGGGCGTAATTACATAATCGTTCTCATTTATTCCTATCATGACTAAGCAAATATGTAATGCAGTAGTGCCGCTGCTGGTTGCCACTGCATACTTAGTACCTGCAAATTCGGCACTCATTTTTTCAAACTGGTCAACATAAGAACCAACACTGCTTACCCAACCCGTATCTAAGCAGTCTTTCACATATTTCCATTCATTGCCGCATATATTTGGCCCTGACAATAATAACATAAGAAATAATTTACTAATTATAACCGCTGCAGGAAGCTGTACAACCAACAGGGTTTTAAGGCATGCATTAAATTGTTGTGCAAACCTATTAAAAAAAAAGTCTCCAGCCTAAAGGCCGGAGATAATTCACTAATCGATCACCTAGTGTCCCTGATCAGATATTCCGGAATTTTTGTCCGAATGAATCTGTAACAATCCCCGTTTTCAATAAGGTATAAATTTCTTTTACCCCTTGTGGCACTTTTTTGGTGATGGTATAACCCAGTTCATTTTTGATCTTATCAAAATTTACGCGGTAATCTCTTGGATCCTCGCTGCTGTCAACATAATGAACTTTTACATTGGGTACCACTTTACAAACTTCCTCGATGATCATCCCTTTATTATAATTTTCTTCTGTGCTGCCTACATTAAATACATTGGCTCTTACTTTTTCTTCGGCGGCTTCCAAAACGATCACAACGGATCTTGCCAGGTCATCAACATGGCAGTAAGGCCTCCAGAATTGTGCCCCCCATATTTCCTGTTCTCCGTTTATGGCGGCGTTGCGTGTAAATTCATTCACTGTAAGATCGAAACGGATGCGTGGGGAAAAACCATATACAGTACTAAAGCGCAATGCTGTACTGCAAATATTAGAATCCTTTCTTTCTTCCAATAAATATTTTTCAAATTTCACTTTTAGCTCAGCATATAAAGACACCGGGTTGAGCGCCGATGTTTCAGTAACAAAAGAATCCGGATCGGGCATTTTACCATAATTGCTGCAGGTACTTGCAAATACAAACCGCTTTACGCCGGCTTTTTCTGCTGCATCAAATAATGCTACGCTGCCTGCCCAGTTTGTTTCTTTTGCTTCATCGCTGTATTTTTTGCAGGCAGGATCGCCTACAATGGCTGCAAGATGTGCAACAGCATCTATGCCTTCCAGTGCCTTTTTAACTTCTTCGCTGTTTCTTATATCTCCCAGCATAAATTCAAAATTGGGGTTCAGCATTACATCATACAACGCATCCCCGCCGAATTTTAAACTATCAAATGCCCTAACCTGGTAGCCTTTACATAATAACTGGCGTACCAGTACGGAACCTATATATCCTGCGCCTCCTGTAACCAATACCTTCATGATCTTTTATTTTTTCTGTTTATTAAATTTTTTAAATGTTTCAAAAATATGTTGTTCAGATAAACGTGGATAAGCCATTTGATCATCTATCCTGTAAAAAATAAATTCATCTGTTAAAGATGGTTTTATTTTTTGTTCTTCGTCTTTGAACTGAAGCATCCAGCAATCATAGTGATTTAATAATTCGATACAATCCTTTTGTATCTCATTGGGGATAAAATGGATCTTATCAAGTATTAACTGATAAACCATTTCATTTGCCTTACGGATATTAAGTGCATGAAGATAAATTTTATTACCCATGTATTTTTCATAAGCTCTGCCGGATAAGCGTAATAAAAAATTAAGAGGGGATAGCAGTTCGGTCAAGGCCAGTTGGTCAATCAGATTACTTTTTTTCATCAACTAATTTAAAAATATTATCGCCCACCTGCATAAATGCCCAGTGCTTAACAAAATTCGTGGCTTTTATCCTCTTACTTATTTCTTCAACGGGCATATCCGGTGTAATACGGCAAAGCTTGTTCAGCTCTTTTCGTAAAAATGGCTTCCGTGTCCAGTGTTCCTCACTTTGAGGCAATGGTTTTTCCTGTATGATACAATCAAATATCTCAAAACATTGATCAAGGATCAACGCATAGCAACGCTGGGTGATTGAAAATACGGTATCTGTTTTATAAACCGGGAACCGTTTTACAGAAATGATCTTTCCCGTATCAACTTTTGCAAGCATGTGATGACAGGTTACCCCATATTCACTTACCCCGTCGTAAACAGCAAAGTTTGTACAACCAATACCGGGATAATCTGGTGGGCCGGGATGAAAATTGATGGCCATTAAAGCAGCATTCTTTAAAACTTTATCCGGTATGATCCATTGTGATAAATATGAAATGAGAATATCTCCTTTCCAATCTGCCGCTTCCTGAGGAAATAGCTCTCCCCTTTTTCCATAAATGGTTAGTGTTCCCGGAAAATGAAGGCTAATGAACTCTCCTGCATATTTGGAGTATTGATCATCAGCTTTACCAATAAATAATATTTTCAGTTTTGATGCCGCGGATTTTATTTCAACAGGTTCTGCCGCAGTTGTTTTCTTTACTAATTTCGATTCCAGGTTGCGTGAAGGGTTACCGATAACAGTTGTATTATCGGGAATATCTTTT
>JANNBU010000405.1:0-13628 GCA_031385805.1 Ferruginibacter sp. | reverse complement strand
ATACATCTTCTGTAGGAACTTATGATTATATAGTAAGAGATGCGAACAGTTGCCTGAAAGATTCTTTTCATGTGGTAGTTACAGTTCCATTGCCTGTAACAGTAAATTCATTTACTGCAACATTGAATAAGGATATTGTATTGCTCGACTGGTCAACTTCACAGGAGATCAACAATAAGTTTTTCACAGTTGAAAAATCAACAGATGGCAATTCATTTTCTTTCCTTGCCAAAGTGAACGGAGCAGGTAATTCTTCTACAACAAAAAAATATCACCTGAATGACCTGCAACCTGCAGATGGAATTAATTACTATCGGTTATCTCAAACTGATATTGATGGCGTACGTAAGAATATAGAAATAAAAAGAGTTACTTATAAAAATCCAAAAGACTTTAGCGCCACGATTGTAAATGCAGGTGCAGGTATAATAAATGCAGCAATTCACAATGCTTCTGCCGGTATGATCCAATTGAAAGTGGTGGATATGATGGGCAGGGAAGTCTTAAAAGAATCATTTAATTCCGGAACGGGAAATATTACCCATTCAATCCAATTGAATAAAGGAACTTATGTGTTGATGCTGGTAAACAGTACCGGCCAGACCATAAGCACTAAAATAATTGCAGATTGATACAAATAAATAAAGTCTAACAATCAATATCAGGTAAAGGAAACTTTGTCCTGATATTATGATAATATCCTGTTTATGAAAAAAATTATCCAATCCATTCTCGTGCTGCTGTTGTTTATAACAACGGCAAATGCACAGATAATCCGCCCTTTTACATCACGGTATTACAATGCTTCCATCAGGGGTAGTATCGTATATGTAGCCAACAGCATTGTTTCTACAAGTGGCGTAGGTAGCGGAAATCCAGGTACCGGTGAAGCACCTCCGGGCGGATCAACCACCAATAATGGCGGATCGGCAATTAATATAGATATTGATAATCCCGCTCCTACAAGTAAACTACCTTTTGGAAGTGTGTGGAATTATTTTGCCGCCGCCGGGACACCAGCCAATGATGGATTTGGAAATACCTGGAAATTGCCGGCATATGTATTAACCGGTGGCTGGAATGCAGGTGCCGTACCCGTAGCAGGTGCTGGTAAATATGGATATAATGCATCTCAAACCACCTGTCTGCCAAGTGGCTGTGCTCCAATATGTACACCTGCCAATAATTGTAATAAATTTACGGCTTTTTATTTTCGAAATACAGTAAATTTCACAGCCCTCGAACTTTCAACAACATTTACCACCATACAATTAAATTTAAAGCGGGATGATGGGATCGTTATTTATATTAATGGAGTAGAAAGGGCAAGGAACAATATGCCTGCAGGTGTTCCGGTATATGCAACGCTTGCAAGCTCTGATATTGCAGTAGGGGCAACTGAAGATTATTCTGTAAATTTAAGTACAGCTTTTTTTGCAGCAGGTGTCAATACAATTGCAGTAGAAGTGCACACATTTAAAGCCAAATCCACCGATATGTCATTCGATATGCAGGTGCTTGGATTGAGTGACAATGGAACTTTTAATGCTTCAACAGCTGACCTGAATTTAGCTGGTTGTTCAAATGTTCTTTTTGCAGGGTTATACTGGGGTGCAGGTGAGGGTTCCAATACCGGAAGCACTGCCTGGATCACCGGTGAAACAACCTGTAAATTAAAATTACCAGGTGCAGCTTCTTATACAACCATCACCTCTACACAAACTGATTACTGGAACAATGTAGTAATTTCCGGGTACGCCCATACCGGGTATCAGTGTTTTAAAGATATTACTTCACTCGTTAATCTCACAAGTCCAAATGGAACCTATACTGTTGCAAATGTATTACCAGCCCTGGGAATCGGTGATGCCTATGGAGGCTGGACAATTGTTATTGCTTACGGAAACCCATCTTTACTACCCCGGAACCTCTCTGTTTTTGACGGTTGTGCTGCTGTAAAAAGTGGTAGTGGTAATATCGACATCACTATTAATGGATTTTTAACCCCACCTACCCCCAGCGCTGTTAGTTGCGAATTGGGAGCTTTGGTTTATGATGGTGATCGTACTTCAGGAGATGGCTTCCAGTTTAAAGCGGCAAGTGCAGCATCATTTTATGACCTTACACCAACTGCAGTTAACCCTACCAGTAATATCAATGATATGTGGAACAGCACTGTTTCTTTTAAAGGTGCTGTAGTAACAACGCGAAATCCTGCATTTCAAAATACGCTTGGATATGATGCCGATATCATAGATCTTCCAAATGCAGGCAATGCACAATTAGGTAATAGCGAGACTGCAGCCACGGTGCGTTTTTTCTCGCCCAGTGAAAACTATATTGTACAGCTTGTAACAACGGCTATTTCACAATATAACCCGGTATTTGCTTTTAACAAATCGGCTACCGATATGAATGGTGGTTCTATGGCACCAGGCGATAGTTTGAGCTACCTGATCAATTATCGTAATGTAGGTAATGATGCCAGCAGTAATACAGTTATCATAGATGATATACCAGTTGGTACCAGTTATTTACCTGGCAGTTTAAGAATTAATGGTGTTGCCAAAACCGACGGTTCCGGCGATGACCAGGCAGAATATGATGTAATAAATAACAGGGTAATTTTTAGAATTGGTACCGGTGCTAATGCAACTACCGGGGGAAATATACCTATCATCGGAGCCGGAAGTACCGGAAATGTACAATTTAATGTAATGGCGGCATCTTCCTGTGCAGTTCTTTCTTGTGTGGGCACCATTAATAATAAAGCCAGAATAGTTTATACAGGTGTTACATCCGGTGCTTCATTGATAGATACCAGTGGGGTAGATATAGCCGGTTGCATAGTAGCTCCTTTGGCAGTATCACATACTCCTGTTGGATCCTGTTTCACGCCGGCCGATACATTAATACTTAACAGGTGCCCCGTTACCAGTGCATTGATCCCCATAAGAAAATATGCGGGTTATTCATTCTATTCGGCACAGCCTTTTATACCTGCTAATATTTATAATCCTTCCATTCCTGTTACTACAACACGTGTGTATTGGGCTTATTTTAGTAACGGTGCCGGATGCTCGGATACGGTAAGAATAATAATGATTATTACTCCATGCCCGGATATTGATGACGACAATGACGGCATACCCGATTATGTTGAATTCAATGACGTGAGGGCAACACAGGATGCGAATATTAATCTTATTCCTAACTGGAATGATCCTACCTATTCACCATGGGCAGATAATAACGGAGATAATGTAAATGATAATTTCGACTGGGGTGCCGATGCCGATAATGACGGCATCATAAATTTCAGAGATAATACTTTCTGGATAGCTTTTGTGGATGTGAACGGAGATGGTATTAATGACATGTGCGACAGGGACCTGGATGGTTTGCCCAATCAATATGATCTTGATAGTGATAATGATGGTATACCAGATGTTACAGAAGCTTATGGCGTGGATACGAATGGCGATGGCCTCATTGATAATTATACCGATACAGATAATGATGGATTTTCACAAAATGTAGATTTAAACAATACCGGCGTAAGCGGATCCTTTTCAGGCTTAGGTTCACAGAACCTTGATGGTGATTTATTAGCAAATTATCTTGATGCCGACAGTGACAATGATGGCATTCCTGATATTATTGAAGCAGGGGGATCAGATGCCGATAATGACGGAATAGTGGCATCATTTATAGATATAGATGGCGATGGTTATTTTGATCCTGTGGATGGTGATGTTGGTAATGATTTTGTTGCCGAAAATGCCAGCAATACTTTGTTGAGAACAGGTGGCGATACAGGGCCGGTGGATGGCAGGGCAGACAGCTATCCATATAGAAATATGGATAATGACCGCAGGTCAAATCCTTATGACCTGGATAGTGATGGTGATGGTATTGTGGATGTGCTGGAAGCAGGATTTGTTGATGCAAACTTTAATGGTTTTATTGACGGGGCGTTGGGAGCAGATGGATGGAATGCAGCAGTGAACGCACTTGGCACACTTACTTTATACAATACCGATAGTCGCGGCAATCCCGATTATATGGATATTGATGCAGATGATGATGGTATTCCCGATAATATTGAAGGGCAAACAACTGCTGGTTATAAATTCGCTTTAGGTACAGATCTTGATAATGACGGGATAGATGGTAATTATGATGCAACTTTTGGATTTGGGGGATCTGGTATTTTCCTTTCTGATAAGGATGGCGATAACCTGCCCGATTACCGCGACCTTGATACCGATTCCGATGGCTTAACGGATGTTGTTGAAGGAAATGATTTTAACAGGAATGGAGCAGCTGACGATAACATAACACTTACTTTACTTGATACGGATGGCGATGGACTAGACAATCGATTTGATTCACTTACTTCTACATTAAACATAAAAGGCACATCCTATAATATGGGAACAGGCGGGATCCAGGCACCACCTACAACCGATCCAACACCTGGTGCAAGATGCCCAGTACAAAAAACCCTTGCTATATATCCCGACAGGGATTGGCGTTATGTAGGGTATGTATTGAATGTACAATTGCTTGAATTCACCGGTTCATCACAAATAAGTAATGTTGTATTGAACTGGAGTATCATTACTCCTGTAAATATCAACCGGTTTGAAATAGAACGAAGTACGGATAATATGGTATTTGAAAAAGTAGCAACCGTTGCCCGAAATATTTCACTCAATGAACTCCACAATTTTTCAGCCAATGATAATATAAGCTATGTAAACAGCCCGTTAATTTATTACAGGCTGAAAGTAATAGCCACAAACGGCCAGGTTAAATTCAGCAATGTAATAGTGATCAGGAAGAATATAAATAAAACACAGATAAGTATTCAGCCAAATCCTGCTGCCAATAACACTTCTATACATTTCTATGCCCAAAAAGAAAGTGAAGTTACCATCAGGCTTATTGATGCTGTTGGAAAAACAATATTGTTCCAAAAACAAAAAGTATATAAGGGCAACAATGTTTTACAATTAAACGATCTGTCTAAATTCAGTGATGCAGTTTATAGTCTGCAGGGAATGATCAATGGCGAAATAATAACCCAAAAACTGATCATTCAAAATAAGTAGTAATTAGTTTTTTATTGAGCATTGAAAATTGAGCATTGGGTATTGAATATTTACAATGCATAAGTTCAAAAAAATGTTCAATACCCAATGTTCAATGACCATTTCTTAACTTAATTATAGTAAGGATAGGGCCCTTTCCACGGAAAGGGTCTTTTTTATGTTAGTTTTGCAGCCATGTACACGTTAAAAAAATCCCTGGGGCAACATTTTTTAAAAGATGAAAGCATCATTCAGCGTATCATTAGTGTCCTGAAGGAAAATAGCTTTACAAACCTGCTGGAAGTAGGCCCGGGAGCTGGTGCACTTACCAAATACCTGGTAGAGATCCCTTCCATACAATTTAAAGCAGTAGAGCTGGATGAAGAAAAAGTGGATTACCTGCAAAAAAAATTTAATAAACTGCAGCATGGCATTATACATAAAAGTTTTTTAGAAATTGATAAACCCTTTGAAGAACCATTTACAGTGATCGGTAATTTCCCATACAATATATCTACACAAATACTTTTCAAAATATTGGAATGGAAAGATGATGTGCCGGTTATCATTGGAATGTTTCAGAAAGAAGTGGCACTAAGGGCCGCTGCGGTTCCCGGTAGCAAAGTGTATGGAGTATTAAGTGCGTTGATACAGCCTTATTACGCTATTGAATACTTATTTGATGTGCCGCCCGAAAGTTTTACCCCCCCGCCAAAAGTAATGAGTGGCGTTATCCGGTTGAAAAGAAAAACGGAAGCACTCAATGTAAAATCGGAAAGGGCTTATTGGGTGTTGGTAAAAACTGCCTTTAACCAGCGCCGTAAAACCATGCGAAATGCGGTAAAGAGTTTGTTTGATACAGAAACATTACAGGACGAAATATTTAATTTGCGTGCAGAAGCGCTCAGTATAGAAACTTTTGCCGCCTTAACCTTTAAAATGAAATAGGATGAAACACATGAGAACTACATTATTACTGGCTGCCGCATCAACCGTTTTCCTGGCCAGTTGCAACACGGTCAGGTATGCTTACAGTCCCAATGCGCACAATGTACCTGTATTGGCTAAGCAATTCGATTCCAAATTATCTGCCAGCTATTCCGCCAATTTTGATCCGGGCAATAGTAATACAGACAACAGGTATGATCATAAAAATAACAAATCCAACGGATTCGATGTTCAGGGCGCTGTAGCGGTTACCGACCATATTGCGGTGCAGGGAAATTTTTATTCACGTAGTGAAAAGGGCTATACAGGCTCATCCAATGGAGATAGCAGTGTTGTACGGTATAAGCGCAATCTCGTTGAATTCGGGGCAGGATATTTTACTTCTATCAATAAAAAAGAAAGTGTCTATTTCCAGGTATTCGGAGGTGTTGGTTTTGGAAAATTAAATCTCAAAGATGCAGGCAATACTTTCAACGGTAGTATTTATAACAATTTTTATAATGCTAATTTCAATAAATATTACCTCGAGCCTGCAATCATTTTCCGGAAGAAAGACCTGTTTGCAGCTTCTTTGTCAACCAGGTTTAGCCTGCTCAGCTTCCGCAATATCCATACAGATTACACAAAAGATGAAAGGATAGATTATAAACTCGACAGTCTTGATCATTTTAACACAGTATTCCTTGAGCCTGCATTTGTTAATTCCTTTGGATTTAAAAAACTGCCTGGTATGAAGATCGAATACCAGTTCGGTCTTTCACTTGCGCTTGATCCTAATACTGATGGCCAGTTGTTCGACTACAGGCCTTTCAATTTCTCCATCGGACTTACCTTCGATATTGGTAAGCTGATCAGGGGACCGCAGGAAGAAGAGAAAAAGAATTCACGTAACTAAGAGGCTGCATAGATAATGATTTAACTGCCATTGGTTCGTCAAAGGATCAATGGCAGTTTAATATTCGCATAAGCCTGGTTCTGCGCTTCAGCCGTAATAAAAATTGTATTTTCGCAAAACGAATGCTGCCGATAGGAGATGACATCTTTTGTCTTTAAAGATGTCATCTCTTACCAGTGCTAAAACCGTTTACAATGAGTTTCACAGTCAAACAAAAAGTAAGGATCGTAACGGCTGCCGCCTTGTTCGACGGACACGATGCTGCGATCAATATCATGCGCCGAATTCTGCAAAGCAAGGGTGCTGAGATCATTCACCTCGGCCACAACAGGAGTGTAGCCGATATCGTAGAATGTGCCATTGAAGAAGACGTACAGGGGATCGCTATCACCAGCTACCAGGGCGGGCACGTGGAATTTTTTAAATACATGAAAGACCTGCTGGATGAGAATGGATGCGGGCATATAAAATTATTTGGTGGTGGCGGAGGCACAATTTTACCATCTGAAATTGAAGAATTACATAATTACGGAATAACAAGAATTTACAGTCCGGATGATGGCAGGCACATGGGGCTTGAAGGAATGATCGAAGACGTGATCCGTCAATGTAGCCCCCTATCCCCCGAAGGAGGAAGCAACGAAAACGTACAACAATGGAATGGTAAATTACCATTGGATGAAGTAAAAGATATCAGAAGAATTGGAAGGGCTATTACCCTGGCTGAAAATGGAGAAGATTTTATTACATATTTAAATGAGTTACAGGAAGTGAATAAAGCTTCCCAAACTCCACCTTTTCCACAGGATGCTGTGCAAGGAGGTTGTGGGGTGGTTCCGGTACTTGGCATAACAGGTACGGGTGGTGCCGGTAAAAGCAGTGTAACTGATGAGATCGTTCGCCGTTTTTTAAATGCGTATACCGATAAAACGATCGCAGTAATTTCTGTTGATCCAAGCAAGAAAAAAACAGGAGGAGCATTATTGGGTGACCGGATACGAATGAATGCCATCTCATCTCCCCGTGCTTATATGCGCAGTCTTGCCACAAGAGAATCTGATAAAGCACTCAGTAAATATGTACAGGAAGCCATTGATATTTGTAAAGCTGCTGGATATGATCTTATCATTTTAGAAAGTGCGGGTGTGGGTCAGAGTGATGCATCCATTCTCGACTATTGTGATATCAGCATGTACGTAATGACACCTGAATATGGAGCGCCGTCGCAATTAGAAAAAATAAATATGCTTGATTATGCAGACCTGGTTTGCGTAAACAAGTTTGATAAAGCCGGGGCATTGGATGCCTTGCATGATGTGCGCAAGCAATACAAACGCAATCACCAATTATGGACTGCAAAAGATGAGGAGTTGCCTGTAGTGGGAACCATTGCTGCGCAATTCAATGATGCAGGGGTGAATGAATTGTTTGAAAGGCTGGTGGAAAAGATCGCAGAAAAGACGGGGATTACTTATCACGGCGCTATCACACATCATGAGCATACAAAAGATACTTTTAGCCAGTCCACCATCATTCCTCCAAAAAGAATAAGATATTTATCAGAGATCACCGAAACAATTGCTGAATACGATGCCCATGTAAAGGAACAGGCGACTATTGCAAGAAAATTATACCAGGTTGATGGAACGATCAAAACCCTGTCGGCGGACCCAGCCAACCTGTCTGCGGTTTTAACCCCGACAGCGGTTATAGACGAACTAACTAAAATAAAAAACTCCCTTTCTGAACAACTTGACCCATCATCCCAAAAGCTATTGGATAACTGGGCAGCTACACAGGAACGTTACAAAAAAGAATTCTACGAATTTAAAGTACGTGATAAAGTAATAAAACAACCGCTTACCTATAAAAGTTTGTCAGGTACGGTTATTTCAAAAGTGATATTACCTAAATACAATGACTGGGGCGATATACTTACCTGGCAGTTGCAGGAAAATGTTCCGGGAGAATTTCCATTTACTGCCGGTGTATTCCCTTTAAAAAGGGAAGGCGAAGACCCAACACGTATGTTTGCCGGTGAAGGTGGGCCTGAAAGAACGAATAAACGTTTTCATTATGTTAGCCTCGGCCAGCCTGCAAAGCGTCTCAGTACTGCATTTGACAGCGTAACCTTGTATGGCGAAGATCCTGCTCCCCGCCCTGATATCTATGGTAAAGTAGGTAACAGTGGTGTAAGTATTGCAACTGTAGATGATGCAAAAAAATTATACAGCGGCTTTGATCTTTGTGATCCCAAAACTTCGGTAAGCATGACCATCAATGGGCCGGCACCTATGCTGCTTGCATTTTTCATGAATGCTGCTATTGACCAGCAATGCGAAAAATATATCATTGAAAATAACCTGAAGGCTAAAGTAAATAAGATCATTGAATCACTTTATGATGTACAAACACTTCCAAAGTATATAGGAACAGATGGGAAAGAAATTTCTCCTGCCGGCGGTGAATTGAAAGGAGCTTTGCCACAGGGCAATGACGGCCTTGGTTTACGATTGCTTGGTTTGAGTGGTAAAGATGTATTGCCTGCTGATGTATATGAACAGATAAAGGCAAAAGCTTTATCAACCGTAAGAGGAACGGTGCAGGCAGATATTTTAAAAGAAGACCAGGCACAAAACACCTGTATATTTTCTACCGAGTTTGCATTGAAACTTATGGGAGATGTGCAGCAATATTTTATTAATAATGATGTACAGAATTTTTACAGTGTAAGTATCAGCGGGTATCATATTGCTGAAGCAGGTGCCAATCCTATTACGCAGCTTGCATTCACACTTTCCAATGGATTCACTTATGTAGAATATTACCTGAGCCGTGGAATGAACATTGATGATTTTGCGCCAAACCTTTCTTTCTTTTTCAGTAATGGAATGGATCCTGAGTACAGTGTTATAGGCCGTGTAGCCAGGCGTATCTGGGCAAAGGCAATGAAAAATAAATACAAAGCCAACAGCCGCAGCCAGAAATTAAAATACCATATTCAAACCAGCGGAAGAAGCCTGCATGCACAGGAAATTGATTTCAATGATATCCGTACAACACTGCAGGCGCTCTATGCCATTTATGATAATTGTAATTCCCTGCATACTAACGCTTATGATGAAGCGATCACAACTCCTACGGAAGAGAGTGTGCGCCGGGCCATGGCAATTCAGCTTATCATCAACCGTGAACTAGGAACAGCAAAAAATGAGAATCCTAACCAGGGATCTTTCTTAATAGAAGAACTTACCAACCTCGTAGAAGAAGCTGTGATGGCAGAATTCAACAGGATCACAGAAAGGGGAGGTGTGTTGGGGGCTATGGAAAGAATGTACCAACGCAATAAGATACAGGAAGAAAGCCTGTATTATGAAACACTGAAACATACCGGTGAATATCCTATTGTTGGTGTGAATACTTTTTTAAGCAAAAAAGGATCACCAACCATTCTGCCAACAGAAGTCATTCGTTCAACAACAGAAGAAAAAGAATTTCAGATAAAAACATTGGAGGCATTCAAAAAACGCCATGAAGATAAATCAGCAGCCATGCTTACTAAACTTCAGCAGGTTGCTGTTAAAAATGGTAATTTATTTGAAGAATTAATGGAGACTGTAAAATATTGTTCGCTTGGGCAGATAACAAATGCTTTGTATAGTGTGGGTGGGCAGTATAGGAGGAATATGTAGTTTTTGACTAATTGCTAATAGCTTCCCCTACCACTCATAACAGGATTTCCCCCATTCATGACAAATACGTGACATACTTTTGTAACAACAAATAGTTTTGTGTGCAGAAAATCAAACTAACAAAAAATGAAAAAAATATTTACCCTTGTGGTAATATTGATAACAACCGTATCAAATTCCCAGGCGCAAAAGATCAGTGGCTCTGTTAAAGATGAACAGGATAAAACAATTGCAGGAGCATCTGCTTCCTTAAAAAGGGCCAAAGATTCTTCCCTTGTAAAATTGAGTGTTAGCAATGCTACCGGCAGGTATGAATTCACCAATATTCCTCCCGGCAAATATTTTGTGAACGTTTCACATGTTGGTAAAATGCCACAGAACTCTGTTGGCATTGAACTAAGTGCTAATGGCGATGCAACTGTTCCCGAAATAACACTCGGTAAAGTTCCTGCTAACCTGAAAGGCGTAGTTGTTACTTCCCAAAAACCGATGATAGAAGTAAAAGCGGATAAAACAATTTTAAATGTTGAAGGAAGCATCAATGCCGTTGGCCAGGATGCATTGGAACTTTTACGCAAAGCACCGGGCGTATTGCTGGATAAAGATGATAATATCAGCCTCAGTGGAAAGAATGGTGTGCAGATCTATGTAGATGGAAAGCCTACACCATTATCGGGAACCGATCTTACTGCCTATTTAAAAACGATCCAGTCTTCACAGATCGAAGCAATAGAGATCATTACAAATCCTTCTGCAAAATATGAAGCAGCAGGAAATGCAGGGATCATCAACATCAAATTAAAAAAGAATAAATCTTTTGGTACCAATGGTTCGGTAAATGCGGGATGGGCTGTGGGTGTATATCCGAAATACAATGGAGGAATTTCGCTCAATCACCGGAATAAAAAAATAAATATTTTCAGTACCTACAATTATAACAGGAATAATGCCCTTAATAAATTCAATCTTTACAGAGATGTGAATGATACCATTTTTGATCAGCGTTCAAGGATGACCAACTTCAATGAAAGTCACGGTTTCAAAGCCGGAGTTGATTACTTTGTCAGCAAAAAAAGCACTATTGGAATAATGGTAAACGGTAATTTTCTGAACAATGAATTAGGAAATATTTCACGTACCACCATTACATATAAACCAACCAATACGGTTGAACGCTTGCTCGTGGCCGATAATAAAACCAAATCAAAAAGAAACAATGCCAATTTTAATCTTAACTACCGTTATACCGACACTTTGGGCAGGGAACTGAACATGGATGCTGATTATGGATTGTTCCGCATCAAAGGTGACCAGCTTCAGCCAAATTATTATTATGATCCATTGGGTATCCCAACATTCAGCCGTATTTATAATATGATCTCACCAACCGATATTGATATTTATAGTTTCAAATCTGATTATGAACAGAATTTTAAGAAAGGAAGGTTAGGTTTTGGCGGCAAAACATCTTATGTGAAAAGCGGCAATGATTTTCAATTCTACAATGTTTATTCAGGTGGTAAAACACTTGATAGAAATAATAATTTCCTTTATAAAGAAAACATCAATGCGCTGTATGTAAATTATAATAAACAATACAAGGGATTTATGATACAGGCAGGTCTGCGGATGGAAAATTCAAATACCGATGGACATAGTAAAGGCTATGAGCTGATAGCGGGAAGTTATGTACCTTATGATTCTTCTTTTAAACGTCATTACACCGATCTGTTCCCGAGTGCAGCGATCACATTCAACAAGAAACCAACCTTGCAGTGGGGCTTTAGTTATAGCCGCCGTATTGACCGTCCGGCTTACCAGGATCTTAATCCCTTTGAATTCAGGCTGGATGATTATACTTTTCAGAAAGGAAATACACAATTACGTCCGCAATACAGCAACATTTTTAGTTTGACAAACACCTATATGTACAGGCTTACAACAACGCTTACATACAGTCATGTGAATGATGTATTCAGTCAATTGGTAGATGTAGTAGACAGTTCAAAAAGTTTTATAAATAAAAAGAACCTGGCCAAACAGGATATCGGTAGCCTGAACATCAGCTACCCGTATCAACACAAATGGTACAGTATGTTTGTAAACCTGAACAGTTATTATTCACATTACAAAGCCAATTACGGAAAAGACCGCACAGTAGATCTGGATGTGTTTGCCTATAACATATATATGCAGCATTCAGCTAAATTGGGCAAAGGGTTTACCGCTGAACTGAGTGGTTTTTATAATTCACCTTCAATTTGGGGAGGGACTTTTAAAAGTTCTAAGATATGGAGCATCGATGGTGGAATTCAAAAATCATTGTGGCAGAATAAAGGAAATATAAAAGTTTCGGTAAGTGATATTTTTCATACCCTGAGTTTTGCAGGCACCAGCACATTTGCTGGTCAATATACTCATGTAGATGGAAATTTTGAGAGCCGGCAGTTAAAAGTTAATTTTTCTTACCGCTTTGGTAATAACCAGGTAAAAGCTGCACGCCAGCGCAAATCAGGGGCAGATGATGAAAGTAAAAGAGTGGGAAGCCAGGGCGGCGGATTAAGTAATTAAACCGTATGTAAAACTGAATATTGATTGCAGAGTATTGGTTATTGAAAATTTTTCCTATTACGTATTAAAAATAAAATGTTCAATAATCAATGCTCAATTTTCAATTGGTAAAAGAGATGACATCTTTTCTCTATTTGTAATGTTATAGCATTTAAAAAAGATGTCATCTCTTTTTTCATTGTAACTCTTCACAATAATACCCCGCATTAAATAACAGCTTTTCAATTGTTTCCGGAGATACATTATTAGCTACGATCCTCAAAATATTATCACGGTCATGAAGATCAACATTCCATGATATACGGATGAATATCAAGATCTGATTCAATATCACTGATCCTTTTTTGCATCGGGGAGGTTGGTTTTAAAGACTAATATCTCCATACAGTTCTGAGTTTGAAGCCTGCCTGCCTACCGGCAGGCAGG
>JANNBU010000372.1:0-10815 GCA_031385805.1 Ferruginibacter sp. | reverse complement strand
TAAACAATGGAGATTGCTTCGTGCCTCGCAATGACGAAAAACTCATGAATTAACGATCCGTAGCTTCGCATAATTCAGCATGATCTTCTTTTCTCCGTTCATTTCAAAATGAATCGTTGCGATCGGATTGTGAGCAGCGCCTTCCATTTTTACTATTTCTCCAAAACCAAATTTCTGGTGTTCAACTTTTTGTCCGGCCTGTAGTTCATTTGTATCGCTTGCAATAAAATTTTCAGACGGCACATGTTCTTTCAATTGTGGACGAGCAGGAGCTGTTGCATAAGTCGGTTTTGCTGTTTCTTTTTTCTCACTGAAATTATTATTGAAGCCACGGTTCATGCGTTCAAATGCACTGCCCTGGTTCCAGCCACTTGTTGCATTATTTTTTGCAACAGAGCCGGCATAACTGCGATCCATATCCGCTTCCGGAATCTCTTCAATAAAACGGCTTGGATCGTTCTGCTGCAATTGCCCAAAACGATAACGGGCATTGGCATAACTTAAATATAAATTTGTTTTTGCTCTTGTTATGGCTACATAAAATAAGCGCCTTTCTTCTTCCAGTTCTTCCCTTGTATTAATACTCATGGCATTTGGAAAAAGTGTTTCTTCCAGGCCACCAACAAACACTACCGGAAACTCTAATCCTTTTGCAGCGTGTATGGTCATCAGCTTTACCACATCCTGGTTTTCTTTGTCATCATCGGAATCTGTGAGTAAAACAATTTGTTGGAGGTAACCACCAAGGCTTTTATCACCCACTTCACCATCTTCGAGGTTAGAAGGCGTTTCAATAAATTCTTTGATGGAGTTTAATAATTCCTGTACGTTCTCATATCTTGCCAATCCTTCTACCGTTTTATCGTTGAATAATTCTTTAACGATATTGGTACTTTTACCAACGATCACAGCCAGATCATACGCATTCTTTTTATTCAATTCACTCTGGAACATTTTAATGGTTGTTACAAAACCATCAATACTTTCCAATGTTCCACTTTTGAAACCATACATGGCTGCATTGCAAAGAATATCCCACAGCGTAAGGTTGTTTTCATTTGCATACAATACAGCTTTATCAAGCGTGGTCTTACCAATCCCTCTTGCAGGAAAATTGATGATGCGTTTTAATGCTTCCTCATCTCTCGGGTTTACAACTAATCGCAGGTATGCAATAAAATCTTTTATTTCCTTTCGTTGATAAAAACTCATGCCGCCATAAATGCGGTAAGCAATTCCCATGCGACGAAGCGCTTCTTCAAAACTACGGCTCTGTGCATTGGTACGATAAAGAATGGCAAAATCCTTGTTATAAAAATGATTGCGTAGTTTTTGTTCCTGTATGGTATCGGCTACCATTTTCCCTTCGTCATTGTCCGTCATGGTACGGACTAATTTTATTTTTTCCCCTTCATCATTGGCAGTGAATAATTTTTTTTCTATCTGCCCTTTGTTCTTACTGATGATTTCATTGGCAACATTCAATATATTCTTTGTGCTGCGGTAATTTTGTTCAAGCTTTACTACCACTACATCATCATAATCTTTTTCGAATTGTAATATATTTTCAATGGTAGCGCCACGGAAACTGTAAATGCTTTGTGCATCATCTCCCACCACGCAAACATTCTCATGCATGGCGCCGAGTAGTTTTATGATCTCGTACTGAGCAGGGTTGGTATCCTGGTACTCATCTATCAAAATGTATTTGAACTTGCGCTGGTATTTGCTCAATGCATCAGCATTATTTTTTAAGAGGATGTACATTTTAAAGAGCAGGTCATCAAAATCCATGGCTCCGTTCTTAAAACAACGCTTTGTGTATGCATCATATATCTGCCCGATGGCGGGACGGTTGGCACGGTTGTCTTCCTGTTGTAATGCCCAATCATTGATGTATTCTGCCGGGCCCACCAATGAATTCTTTGCAGCGGAGATCCTGTTGTAAACGATATTGGGTTTGTAATGTTTGTCATCCAGTTCCATTTCGTTGATGACTGTTTTTACAACAGACTTTGCATCATCGGTATCATAAATGGTAAAGTTGGAAGGAAAGCCGATCCGTGGCGCTTCAGTTCTTAATATCCTGGCAAATACACTGTGAAAAGTACCGATGTATAAATTTCTTGCTTCGGTACCTGCCTGTCCGGTAGGCAGATTGCCCAGGGTTCTCTCAACCCTTTCCTTCATTTCGGCTGCCGCCTTATTGGTAAATGTAAGGGCAAGGATATTGAAAGCATCTATCTTATGTTCGGCCATTAAATGCGTGATACGGGTTGTAAGCACTTTTGTTTTTCCGCTACCTGCACCCGCAATGATCATGATAGCGCCATCTTTGTGAAGTACAGCCTGCCTTTGCGGTTCGTTCAACTCGGCTAAATATTTATACATGGGGCAAAGGTACGAACGGACACAGTTTGTTCCTTCATAAATTGGGTGCTGTTAATCTTTTTTCTTCCCTGCCAGCAACACAATTACTCCTGCAGCCACGGCTATACCGCCTGCATATAAAGGCCAGCTAACAGATTCCTTTTCTTTTTTATTTATTTCCAACGGGCCAATGTCGACAACTTTTTTTTCTTTGGTAAAGCTGAAGCTGCGAAATATCAGCATAAGGATACCTGCTATGATCAGAATGATGCCTAAGGGTCTCATTGTAAAAGTTTAAAATGAATAAAAATATTATCTGTACAGTACTGAGAACGCAATGATGGTGCCAAAAGGAAAATCATTACAGCTTGCATTCAGAATACCATTTACTTACTGATACAAACCATTCATTAAATAATCCTTTCAAAATAACAACCATTATCGTTTCTTGCAACTGTGAAAAAATACATATTCATATTTCTAATTTCAATTGCATCAACAAAAATGGAAGCACAGCAAAAAACCAATACAGCAATTGGTGAATACTATTTAAGTGGCGTAATGGAAACCGCTTCCGGATTTAAGCTTAACCCCGATTCTACTTTTCAATTCTTTTTTTCTTACGGCGCACTTGACCGCAGCGGCAGCGGAACCTGGAAACAGGAAGGGAATAATATTATATTCAACAGTAAACCGGGTAGTAATGGTTTTGCATTGATCAACAGTAATACAGTTAATAATGACAAACTAACCATAATGATCAAAGATGCAAATCCGTCTTTACGATCTCATGTGTATGCTTTATTAAAATCGGGAGACAAACATACCGAAGAGACCACCGATAAGAATGGAATGATCAGTTTTCCAAAGCAAACGGTTGATAGCATCGCTTTTATCCTTGAATTCTGCCCGGAAAAACTTTTTATGTTTGCAAATAACAATAAACTGCACAACAATTTCGAATTCAGGTTTGAAAAAGATATAATGGAAGTATTCTTTAATAACCTGGTGCTGTCATTGCATGACGAAGAAGGATTGAAAGGACAACATCCTTTATTAAAAGAAGGAAAATATCATTTCAAAAAAAATTGATATAAAAACAACTGGTCATCAATCCCCGTTTAATTAGCATCATGGGTTTCTATATTTTTCACTAAATTACCGCCCCAAACAGATGGTTACCATGAAAAAGATGCGGTTGAAACATTTAATGCTTACCTGCTTATTGCTCGCCGGACTTTATTCCTGTTCTAAGGATGAAGAGGATTTTGGGGCACAGGGAGGATTATTGCTTACCCATTACATCAGTATCAATGATGGTTCTTTTTCACCATCCCTGCTAACTGTAGCAGCAGGTTCTTCTGTTACTTTTTTAAACAAAACAACCGTTAGCCATACGATTGTCTCTGCCGACAGTTCAACCATTGTATCTCCTGCCATTGTACCAGGCTCTTATTATTATGTAAAACCGGATACCCTGGCGGGTTCTTTACCGGTAGTAATATATTATCATTGTAAAGAGCATCCAACAGTAACGGGAACGATTATACTTTCGCCGTAAAACCCCATCTATTTCCCCGAAGGAAGAAGAAGAAGATGATATTCGCGAGGAACAAGCTGTAATTATTCTATTCTGTAAAAACTTATTGAAACGGATCTGAAAATCTTGTATCAGCAACCGTGGTTTGATCTGTAAGTGTTTGTAAAAAAGCCAGAATATTCTGTACATCCTGCGGCGCTACCCTGTGTGCGGGGATATTTGATGTGAGCATTGCCTGCAGGCTTGTCACAGTTCCATTGTGAAAATAAGGTGCAGCAACTGCAATATTTCTTAAACTACCCACCTTAAAATTACCGGTACCATTGATGCCCTGGTCATTGGGATCCAATAAACCAAATGGCGCAATTGGCTGCGATGTAATGAACAAAGGTGCAGTATGACAATTATTACAGGTTGCCGGTGGTGCAGGCGGTGGCGGAGTGGCATTTAAAAATAATTGTTCACCAGCCTGTTCTGCTGCTGTGAATACATCAAGATTTTGTTTTACCCGATCGTATTTAGATTGATAAGGAATTATTGAACGAACAAACTGCGCAAGTGCTTTTGAAATGCTCACACTATCTATCACGCTGCTCCCAAATGCTTTTTGAAATAATGCCGGGTAATAATTTAATGCAGAAACATTGGTTACAAGTTCAGCAATAGTAAGTCCCATTTCAACGTGATTTTGAATGGGCTGTAGAACCTGGTCCTCCAATGTAAGTGATCTTTCATCCCAGAACATTTTACCCGATTTGTAAAAACGTACATTCAAAAGTGGCATAGATGTACGGGTTGTAAATCCTCCTTCGAACCCGGTACTGAACTGTACATTATCGGTAAACGAAGTAGTGGGTTTATGGCAGGATCCGCAACTGATGGTATTATTCTTTGATAAATGTTTGTCATAAAACAATACCCTTCCCAAAGTAGCACCGTCATTGGTCAATTGGTTATTACCCGGGGTATTGTCAGTCAGGTTCATGACACTTTGTAAATAGGCAGGATAGCTGATATTATAATTGTATGGAGTTGCCGGTAATACAGGTTGCGGATAGGTTGTGCTATTGCCAGGAGTTGAATCCTTTTTTGAACATTGCTGGAAACTGATCAACAGTAGCATTAGTAAGGCGAGTACCCCGATTTTCTTCAATTGCATATCTTTTGTTTTGGTTATCCTTTTTTTAGAAGCCGGATATTTAAAAAATCTTCGCTTTTGCAGTTATTTTCCGGGAATGAACTTTTATGTAAGACGGGTAAAACTTAGTTAAGTTTAAATCTTATTAAAATTAGGGAAGTAAATCTTCCTGGTTTCAACAAAATAAAAGTAACCATGCAATAAAAATCATGCAATTTTGAACAATATACATTTATATGGCAAGTAACAGGAAAGCCGCGATGGGGTTTATATTTATCACACTCATGATAGATGTTACCGGACTTGGCCTGGTCATCCCCGTTTTTCCAAAGATCATCCTACAGCTAATAGATGGTAATATCAGTGATGCATCCAGGTATGGAGGCTTGCTTACTTCACCTATGCCATTATGCAATTTTTATTTGCTCCTGTATTGGGTGGGTTGAGTGATAAATTTGGCAGGCGCCCGGTATTGTTATTCTCTTTATTTGGTTTTGCACTGGATTATCTTTTTTTATCTTTTGCCCCAACGATCGGCTGGCTGTTTTTGAGAAGCGCTATTGCGGGTGTTACGGGAGCCAGTTTTACAACAGCCACTGCATACATTGCTGATATAAGCACACCTGAAAACCGGGCACAGAATTTTGGAATGGTTGGGGCAGCTTTCGGCCTGGGGTTTATTATCGGACCCGTTATTGGCGGCTTGCTTGGAAGCTTTGGCCCACGTATTCCATTTATGGTTGCAGCAGGATTAAGTTTTCTGAACTGGTTGTACGGGTATTTTATTTTACCAGAATCCCTATCAAAAGAAAACCGCCGGGCTTTTAGCTGGAAGCGTGCCAATCCAATGGGTACACTTCGTCAATTAAAAAAATACCAGGGCCTGGGAGGATTGATCATTTCATTCATCCTTATATACCTTGCTGCTCATGCAGTACAAAGTAACTGGAGTTATTTTGGTATTTAAAAATTCAATTGGAGTGAGAAAATGATCGGGATATCATTGGGCGTGGTTGGGTTACTGGTAGCAACTGTGCAGGGAGGATTGATCAGGTTCATTAATCCAAGATTGGGAAATGAAAAAAGTGTTTACGTAGGACTTTTACTATATGCTATCGGGTTATTACTTTTCGCATTTGCTTCACAGAGCTGGATGATGTTCGTTTTTTTAATACCCTATTGTATGGGAGGTATTGCCGGGCCGGCGTTGCAGTCAATCATTTCCGGTAGTGTTCCAGCAGATGAGCAGGGAGAATTACAGGGAGGGCTTACAAGCCTGATCAGTCTTACATCCATCGTGGGGCCGCTAATGATGACGGGCCTGTTTTCTTATTTTACGAAATCCGGTGCCCCTGTACATTTTTCCGGCGTTGCATTTTTTATGGTTTTTTTACTAATGCTTTCGAGTACTTTTATTGCATACAAAACTTTGCATACAGTAAAAACAATACCTGCATAAAAAAGAATAACTGCGGTTACACTACACATTTATCAGTATCCATATATCTTAAAAATAAATATCTATTTTTTAAGGATTAACAACACAATAAAAAGCTCACAAATTCGCTTTATAAATAGCAATTCATTGAATGATTATTCTGGATTGAAAATGAAAAACCACAAGACTGAGAAAAACACCCAAACCGGTAAACGCTTGCTGCCTTTACACGAAAAATTCACTCAAATCTTACGGTATTTTTTACAAAGAAATAAAACATAATGGCTAATGGCCATTTGAAAAAATATGTATAACCCGCAACAGCGGGTAAATAAAACTTTTTTGTTAGGCACTACAGGACAACTGAGGAGCCCCGGATTGGACGGGGCTTCTTCATTTTTACAAGATCACCATGGCGGCGGCAAACTGTGTAATAATGCCAACAAGTAATCCCATATATATATCTTTTGGCTGGTGACTGGATAACAAAATCCTTGCAGAACAAACCAGGCCGGTGATCAGTAATACGACACATAATGGCCAGGTCATCAACATCTCATTACTTTTTAAAATGATAAGAAATATACCAAGCCAGCTTCCCATCCCAATGGCATGCATACTGATCTTAAAATAAATATTTGCAATAAGTGCAACAGATGATGCCAGGAAAATACCCAATACAAATGAAGTAAGTATCAATGGATATTGTGGTTGTTGTTTGAAAACAAGATACGCCCAGAAAAAAAACGTTCCCGAAGCTATATAAGGAATGATCCTGTCTTTTTGTGTACGTAAATAAATTGATTCAATAAAACCAACTGCCCGCAGAAGTAGTACACTTATCAATGGAAAAAAAACAAGATTCAAAAGGATGATCAAAATTGTTTGCCTTTTATCAGCTTCAGAAAAACCTGAAAACGCAGATGGGTGTATGTAAACTAAAAATAAACTCACATAAACCGGTACAAAAACGGGGTGAAAGATATAACTGAAGAAAGCGGCATAGATCTTTCCTGCAATTGTTACTTTTATTTTTTGATCCTGTTCCATAGCAGGTAAAACATTTCCCATCGCCGTCATTTTCTTTTTGTTGATCGCAATTATAAAATTTTCCTGAGTCTTGCTACAGGGATATTTAATTGTTCCCTATATTTTGCCACCGTTCTGCGTGCAATATTATAGCCTTTTTCCTGGAGCATTTCTGTAAGCTTCTCATCGCTGTAAGGATGTTTCTTACTTTCTTCTTCAATGATATCCATTAATATCTTTTTTACTTCACGTGTGCTTACTTCTTCACCACTGTCCGTCTGTAAACTTTCACTGAAGAAAAACTTAAGCCGGTAAGTGCCAAATTCGGTTTGTACAAACTTGCTGTTGGCTACCCTGCTTACGGTGGAAATATCGAGATTGGTTTTTTCGGCGATATCTTTTAATATCATTGGCCGCAGATCGGTATCATCACCTGTAAGAAAAAAATCATATTGATAGTTCATAATGGCTTCCATGGTATTGAGCAAGGTATTTTGCCGTTGCTTGATGGCATCAATAAACCATTTGGCCGAATCAATTTTTTGTTTGATGAATATGACCGCTTCTTTTTGACGCTTGTCTTTTTTACTGCCCTTGTCATAATCTTTCAGCATATCCCTGTATCCTTCACTGATACGAAGATCGGGAGCATTTTTACTGTTCAATGTAAGTTCCAGTTTCCCGTTGTTATTAGCAATAAAAAAATCAGGGATCACATAATTTTCTCCTTTATTGTCATCCCCAACAATACTTCCTGGCTTGGGATTAAGTTTTACGATCTGTGCGATGATCTCTCTCAGTTCTTCATCTTTAAGGCTTAAGCCGCGTTGTATCTTTTCGTAATGTTTTTTTGTAAACTCATCAAAATATTTGTCGAGAACTTTTATGGCATTCTCAATCGTTTTACCCTGGCCTGTTTTTCTTTCTAGTTGCAGCAATAAACATTCCTGTAAATTTCGGGCGCCCACACCAGCCGGATCAAATTGCTGGATATGTAATATCAGGTCACTTATTTCCTGTTCATTGGTATCAATGTTTTGCCTGAAAGCCATGTCATCTACGATCGATGAAATATCTCTCCTGAGGTATCCGTCATCATCGAGGCTGCCTACCAGTTGGATGGCAATGTTTTTCTGGTGCCCGCTCAGCTTTAACATACCAACCTGCTGCAACATTAATTCTACAAAACTGGTTTCTACCTTATGGGGAATTACCCTGTTATCATCTTTTTCAGGGTAGTTCTCGTCCCTTAATTTATAATCACCCACATCATCATCTCCTTCATGCACATATTCACTGATATCAATATTATCATATTCATCTGCACTTCCGTCAACTTCAAAATCATCTTCTTTTGAATCTTCAAATTCATCTTTATTTTCAAATTCATCTTCATGCCCTTCCTCGGCTTGTTCGAGCGCAGGGTTTTCTTCCATTTCTTCCTTGATCCGTTCATCCAATATGGCAGTAGGTACCTGCAGCAATTTCATAAGCTGAATTTGCTGCGGGGATAGTTTTTGTAATAGCTTATGTTGTAAACTCTGGTGTAATGCCATGCTGGTATGTCTTATTTTTTTTCGCGGAGGCAAACATTTTTTTATTCACATCCGTTAATCCTAATTAAGCGTAAATTTACAACTCTGATCGTTCTTTTATGAAACAAAAACATAAAATATTACTTTTTTGCATGATTATTGTGGGGAACAATGTTTTTAGCCAGCAATACACTCAATTTCACCAATCACTTTTAAGTAACAAGCGCTCGTTCTTATATACAGGAATGAACTTTCAGCAACAAAGATCTGCAACAGTATTACCCGCTAATTTTTACTGCACACAATTAGGTTTTTTTTGTAAAAAAGAATTGAAGTTTGAATCTGCTACAAAAATCCCACTCAGGTTCCGGTTAGGAAGCCTTCAATATAATGATTGGATGGAAGGTAAAAAAAATGCCGGCATATTACCGGCAAATTAATCTTGTAAGACTTAATTGATCTTTGGTGCAGGTGCGGCTATATTAAAATAATTCAACCTTAAACTATCGGACCATCCGTTGGGATTTGTTTCAAAAGACCTGCTGCTATAAAAGATCATGCCTTGTATATTTGGAGTTGCCCTTAGTTTTTCAATTTGCCGGGGTAATAATGTCTTGTCCTTCCATGCATAATTACTTCCTGCACGATAAATCCCCAAACCGATATAACAGTTTTTGCCATAGCAATGAGTACTCCACCAGTCAACCAATACTTCATAAGCAACAGACCTTGGGCCAAATTCCCAGTATAATTGTGGTGCTACATAATCGAGCCAGCCATTTTTAAGCCACAACAAAATATCTGCATACAGATCATCATAATTCGACAGGCCTTTGGTATTACTTCCATTTACCGGGTCCATGTCTGCATTTCGCCAAACACCAAACGGACTAATGCCGAACTGGCATTTATTGTTTTGTTGTTTTATTGTTGTGTAAAGCATCCGGATGATTGAGTCAACATTACTCCGGCGCCAGTCATCCCGTTTCATCCCCATTCCATATTTTCTAAATGTTTCATGATCGGGGAATACTTTGCCTGCTATCGGGTATGGATAAAAGTAATCATCAAAATGGATGGCATCTGTCGCATAACGGGTTACAACATCTTTTACTATACCGGTTACATATTGCTGAACTTCTTTATTGCCTGGATCAAAATATTTCTTTTCACCGTAAGTGATGAACCATGCAGGATGTACATTGGTTATATGTGTGGGAGTAATAGAAGAGGTAAAAATATTAAACACCGCACGATAGGGATTCATCCATGCATGAAATTCCATTTTTCGTTTATGCGTTTCTGTGATCATAAATTCCAGGGGGTCATAATAAGGTTCCGGTGCCAACCCCTGTTTACCGGTAAGCCACTGACTCCACGGCTCAAAGGCAGAAGGATAAAACGCATCTGTTGAAGGACGGATCTGCATAACAATGGTATTCATGCCATTGCGCTGGTGCATGTCGAGCAGTTTTATGAATTGAGCTTTTTGTTCATAACTATCAACAGTTGGTTTGTCGGGATAGTCAATATTAGTGATCGTTGCGATCCATACTGCTCTCATCTCTGGCTTAACTGATGGTGTTTGTGCGTAGGTATTGAAAACTAAAAATAGTAAAAAGAGTGTAATTAATTTCCTGCAGGTTCTATGCATTTGAATAGCGGATTTTATCGAGTAAACTATTAAGTGTTTTGGCTTCTGCTGTTGACAGGTTTCCGAAAACAGCATCCATTTCATTTTCATACCGGTCTAATTTTTCCAGCA
>JANNBU010000369.1:0-8046 GCA_031385805.1 Ferruginibacter sp. | reverse complement strand
GGAGCTAAGCACTTTCCAGTTTTTTGATTTTGACCTGGGTGCAACGGTTGCAGGAAATACAGCTTTGGTAAGAACCAAGGTTTCTAATTTTGATCTCAGGTATGAAATGTATCCAAGGGGTGGGGAGTTGTTTACGTTCGGGATATTCTATAAATATTTTAAAAATCCGATCGAAGCATATTTTAATGTTGGCGCAGGCGGATCAAGTACATACAATTTTATCAATGCCGATGAAGCAAATAGTTTTGGAGCAGAACTGGAGTTCAGGAAGAAAATGGATTTTAGCAGGGCACTCAAAAATTTCACCGTCCAGGGCAATATTTCTTATATCTATAACAGGGTAACAAGCACCAGCACTTCATTAACACGCCCGATGCAGGGACAAAGCCCTTACCTGTTTAATGCAGGTATTCAGTACGACCTGGAAAAATATGGTATCAATACAACATTATTGTTTAACCAGATAGGCAGAAGAATTGTTTTTGTTGGTGGTTCAGACCAACCTCCTATATGGGAAAACCCACGTCCTGTGTTAGATTTCCAGGTTGCTAAAAAAGTATTAAAGAATAAAGGAGAAGTGAAATTGAATATTGCAGATATAATTAATAAAAGGGCCGTTTTTTATAACGACCTCAACGATAACAAAAAATATGATAAGAACACCGATGCATTTGCTATTAGAAGAAATTATGGTACCAATGTAAGTATTTCATTCGGGTATAATTTTTAATGAAGCATGTTTTATATAAACACATTTTAAAACCAACAAAGTAAAAAGATGAAAAAGTTATTTCTTTACACCGTTTTGATCGCTGCAACTGCATTAAGTTGTCGTAAAATAGAAACAGATGGAACAACAGTTGTTAATACCGGCGGCGGTGGTACCACTGAAAATACCATTCTCCAGGGAAGGATCACTGCAAACCGGACGCTTAAAGCTGAATTTACTTATAAGCTAAGGGGATTAGTTTATGTTACAAATGGTGCTATCCTTACAATTGAACCGGGAACAAAAATTGTTGGTGAGAACGGTAGTACAGGTGGTCTTATCATTACGCGTAGCTCTAAAATCATTGCTGATGGAACAGTAGATAAGCCGATTGTTTTCACATCTGAAGCAGCTACTCCTCAACGTGGAGATTGGGCCGGTGTTGTTATATTAGGTAATGCACCAACCAATTCATCTTTTAACGGTGTAGCAGGAGTTGGGGAAATAGAAGGTGGTATCAATAACAGTGATGGATTGGGTTTGTATGGTACACCCGCTACACAAGCACAGAATCCTGCCGATAACAGCGGTATTTTACGTTATGTTCGTATTGAATATGCAGGATATGCTTTCCTGCCTGATAAGGAGATCAATGGTTTAACACTCGGTGGTGTTGGTAATCTAACGGTTGTTGATAACGTACAGGTTTCTTATGCCAATGATGATTCTTTTGAGTGGTTTGGTGGTACAGTTAATTGCACACATCTTATTTCTTACCGTACATTGGATGATGATTTTGATACAGATAATGGCTATAACGGAAAGGTTCAGTTTGGTATAGTTCTAAGAGATTCTGCTGTTGCTGATATTTCCAAGAGTGAATCATTTGAAAGTGACAATGACGCAGCCGGAAGTTCTTTATTACCACAAACAGCTGTGGTGTTTTCAAATATGACCGTGATGGGACCAAGAGCAACATTAGCCAATACTGGCAACAGCCTGTTCCTTGCCGGTGCTCAAATAAGAAGAAATTCAAGTATGTCTTTGTTTAATTCTGTTATTATGGGTTATCCCATAGGCTTGTTTATCGATGCAACCAAGGGTGTACCAACTGATAATAATATTCCGGGTGCATTGTTTGTACAAAATACAATTATTGCAGGATGCCCTACACCGGTTTCATATAGTATTGGTACCAATCCAAATGTGCCAACTACGCCCAATACAACCGCTACCATAAATGCCTGGTTTAATACTGTTGCTTATGGAAACAGCATCCTTACCAATAATACAGATGCAGGATTGATTGCTCCGTTCAATTACAACAATCCTGATTTCAATCCATCTGCAGGCTCAGCTGCCGCAGCGGGCGCAAGTTTTGCTCATCCTAAAGTTGCCAATGGTTTTAGCGCAGTAGCTTATAAAGGAGCTTGTGCGGTTGGAGATACCTGGTGGAAAGTGTGGACAAAATTTTAATTCAATAAATAATATTTAAAAAAAGCAGCCAACCGGCTGCTTTTTTAATATAGCAACATTGCAGTGAAATGTTTTTATAATTAATTATAGAAAGAATAATTATTAATGATTAGATAATACGTTGATTGGCTGTTAGCAAAAAATAAGCTGCATCTTACACATGCAAATCAAAAAGTGGATTGTAAGTTTTTCCTTAAGCAAAATAGCAAGTTTTAATCATGCTCAACCAGCTTTATTCTTATTGCTGGTTTTTTTATTATTTGATAACAATGAGTTCATGATCTGATAAAATTGCTTATCTACTTTTACACAATCAATCACATATCCGGCTCTCCGCCGGTCTCTATATATGGTTAGTAAGTATTATCTCTAAGGCAGAGAAAGCCGGGCGGAACCTTTAGGACCGCCTTTTTCTTTGGTAACATCAGCTTAACTTTTACTTAATGTACCGGTAAAGCTGGTTGATTAGCTTGCTTATATTAAAATGCAATTTATGAAGCACAATATCCGGGCATTGATAAGCAGCAGAAAATTATTTTTTCAAACCATCTTATTCTTAATGATGGCGGCGGTTCTTTTATTGTTGTTTTTTGGAAGATCAGCTGCTTTCATTTCTTCCGCTGCTTATCACCCGTTTTGGGCCAATGTATTTTTTATCAATTATACATTTATGGGGAATGGCTTATTTGTAATTTGCCTGGCATCCGTTTTAATATTTCGTTTTAAAAAGACTCAAGAGGGTATGGCAATGTTTTATGGTTTGTTACTGTCGGGGTTTGTTGTACAGGGATTAAAAAATATTACCAGCCTTTCACACCCCACCATTTTTTTAGAGCAAGGACAAAATCTATTTACTGCAAATACTATCTTAGTAAATGATCCTGTTGGTTTTATTTCGGGCCATACAGCAACAGCATTTGCACTGGCAACGGTGTTAACACTGATCGTGCAAAATTTAAAATGGCAATTGCCAATATTGACTGCAGCAGTATTGCTTGGTTATTCCAGGATCTATCTGGCACAGCATTATTTATCAGAAATTATTACCGGAGCTGTAGTGGGAACTGTTTCAGGTATTGCAGCTGTATACTTAGCTTATTATTTTAAAGGCTTTGGATATTACTTTAAAAAATTCTTTAGCCTGCACAAGAATGGTGCAATGTCAAGGGAAAGAAATATTCAACCTGTTTAAACAGAAAAGGCAACTAACTTTTTTTGCTTTGTAGTGTAAAACCAAACGTACTACCCACATCAATTTTACTTCTTACATGTATGCTCTGGCCATGTGCTTCAATGATGTGTTTACAGATGGCAAGTCCCAGCCCGCTGCCGCCAACCTTCCTGCTTCTTGCAAGGTCTGTTCTGTAAAACCTTTCAAATATCCGGGCAATGTGTTCTTCTGCAATACCGGCACCGTCATCACTGATATCAATGAGCACATGCACCCCATCAACATTATAAAAACTTGATTCTATAGTTCCGTTTTGTTTGCCGTATTTAATGGCATTGTCAACTAAATTGATAAATACCTGTCTTATTTTTTCCTTATCGGCATAAACTGTCAATGGCAGTTCACAACCTTTTTTAATAATGCATTTTATTTCTTTCTCATCAGATTTGATAGAAAGCGATTCATATACTTCCTTTATCAGGTCCTGGATAACAAAAGATTGCATGTTCAGCTTTTGCAAACCCATTTCTAATTTGGATATTTCATCCAAATCATCCACAAGATTTACCAGCCGGTCTGTATTACGGGCAGTGCTTTGAAGAAATTTGATATTCACTTCATCATTATGCAGGGCACCACTTAATAAAGTATCAACATAACCTTGTATAGCAAAAATGGGTGTCTTTAATTCATGGCTGAGGTTTTGAAGAAATTCTTTTCGGAAGACCTCGTTTTGCTGTAGAATTTCTATCTCTGCTTTCCGTTGCTCTGCCCATTCTTCCACATCTTCCCTTACTTCATCAATACTTTTTTGCGGCAGGATATTTTTATAATAAAACTCTTCCCGTTTACTTGCCTTTGTTTGATAGATAAGTTTATAGATGAGTTTTATCTTCCGGTATATGAAAGTCTGTAGTGTATATAAGATCAACCCAAAACTTCCCAGAAAGATCACCACAAAAAAAATAAGGCCTACCCACCAAACAGGTTCAAAGAATAATATAGAGAGTGATATCGGAACAGAAAGTACCAATGCAGTGAATGCTGCGAGTTGCTGTGGTGTAAAATTCTTTTGTGAAAGCATACCCCTTGATCCCCTGAAGGGGGAATTTAATAATTCATTATTCGTGCAAGTTAGTAGAAATTTTTTCCCCCTTTAGGGGGTTAGGGGGTTTTACATTTCAAACTTATACCCAACCCCCTTCACAGTAGTAATACAATCTATTCCAAGTTTTTGCCTGATCTTTCGGATATGAACATCAATGGTACGGTCGCCAACAATTACTTCGGTTCCCCATATCTGGTTCAATATCTCATTTCTAAGAAAAACTTTCCCGGGTTTGGAGGCAAGTAGAGAAAGCAATTCAAATTCTTTCCGGGCAAGTATAATATCTTCTTCTTTAAATTTTACACTGTATTTTTCCCGGTTTATCTGAAGGTCGCCGATCTGGATAATGCCTGTTTCATCTTTATTCAATCTCCTGAATAATGCATTGATCTTACTGATCAATACCTTGGGACTGATGGGTTTTGTGAGATAATCATCTGCCCCTGTTTCCAATCCCTTTATTTCTGTTGTTTCATCACTGAGTGCCGTTAAAAAAACGATCAGCGTTTCTTTAAATGCAGGGATCATCCTGAGCAGGTTGCACACTTCTATCCCATTCTTTCCCGGCATCATAATATCCAATATGACCAGGTCGGGCAATATTTTTTTTGCTTTTTCAAAAGCCTCATCACCATTTTTTGCGGTGCTAACTTCATATCCGTTGGCCTGCAGGTTAAAACTGATGATCTCCAGGATATCCGGTTCATCATCTGCGATCAATATTTTATTTCCTCTTATCATATAAGTATTGTTGAGCAAAAATAACCTATCAAAACCAGCATTCGCTTCGTTAAATGAAAGTTATAATATTATCAAATTGTTAAGTGAAAGCGACCTGCCTGCCAATAATCAGGTCTCTATATTTATCATTCCAATAAAATTGCATCATATTTGCATTTGAAAGTGGTCTGGCCATTTAAAATGGCCTGACCACTGTACTTTAAACTATCATTCTTTTGATGAAATATACTTACCTGTTACTCATCTTTATTTTAGTGGTGCTCGATAGTTACGCATACATGGATACTACCATCATTGTACCGTTGCAGCGCCGCAATTTTCATGATAAAATTGATACTGAACAAAGGCTTTGCGACAAAGCCGATGGCAAACAGGATAATTTTTTCCGCATAAGCGGCAATGAAGCCATCAACAGCCATGCAACCGATGTGCTTTTCAGAAAAGTAGATAACCTCGAAAACTGGATCGAACTTAACAAGGATATTGAAAATAACAACCAGAAGATACGCTACCTCCGTTATATCGAAAACCTGTTAAGGTCTTACAGGATCAGTTGGAAAAATAAAGAGATCAATCCCGTTGAATTACCTGTTTTGTTTGAAAATTTTGAAGAGATACTGAAAGCACAGATAGAAGGGAAAAGTATGGCGCCATTTATTCAGAATGTATCTTACCAGGTTGCGAAACTGAATACCGAAATTTTTTCAGATAATACCGGATATAAGGAATGCAGGGATATCATCTACATAAAATATTGTGCACTCAACCCGGATAAAATATTGCAAACGATCAGGCCTTATGCCGACAGGCCATTTGCCGATAGCCTGATTGTAATTGCTGCCCGGATCAATCCTGTACAATTGTATTCTTATGCCCAGTCAAATACTTCTGCTGAAGGCAAACTCATACACCGCAATACAAATAACCTGGTGAAAACTGTGGCACAATTGAGCCAGAGTAAAAACGCATTGTTTTATTTTCCTTTCCTGGATGATATACTGTCAGGAAAAAAACCGATTGATAGCATCAGGAAATATGTAGGAGAAAACGACAATGATTATGACAGCGTGGGATATTTTAAATTATTGGTAAAGACCGGGATCGAATATTATAAACGAATGGCACCACCGTTGCGTGATACACCCATTGCCATGTTTGGCGCAAACGGTTTGCGGGAAGTTTTAAGAGATAAAGCCATATTACATTTTATTACACCCATCAATTTATTGCACGACCAGAGTAATTTGTCTGTGAGGATGAAAGCTATTGATCCGTTAACGCCAACCGAATTGTATTATATAATGGTAATGGGTGAGAATGATATTTATACATCCAGTTACAAACATAGTTTTAACCGAATGCTGCAACTGATGGGACCAAAGCCCAGTGGCGATTCATTATTATTGAATGTACACTTCGATTATTTCAGGAAGTTTATAAAAATGGCTGCTAATTATAATAAGCTGGATACATTTTTACGAAGCATGCCTGCAGATAAATCTGAACTGGTGATGAAAGCATTTGTTGCCAGGTTGGATAAAACGGGTAATCTGGAAGATGCCGTAGATGTGGCAGATGCTTATAGCAGTATCAATGATAAAAATCTTTTGCAAACGATCTTATCTTATGTAATAGAAAATGAGAAAAAAAGTATTGAAGAGAATAATAACAGGGGTGAGGTTATTTATGGATTATTAAAAAATATTTTTTTATCTGCAGACAGTACAAACAAGATCGACCTTACAAGTACCCTTGGCATTCCATCTATTTATGAAGTTGACAATAAAAGCCTGCGTGATGAATCTGGTAAAATTGTTCAACAGGTATTCTGGTATGGAGATGAAGATGGAAAGATTTACTTTCCTATGTTCCTGAATTCTTTTTCACCCAAAGAATGGAAGATAACACCCAAAAAAGAATGGGTTGAAATAAATTCTCTCAAAGGAAATGTATGGATATTTGCCAATCGCCCATTGGATAACGATGCGAATTTAGATGACAGCGCACAGGTTCATTTGAATAATTACTTAGATGAGAATAAACTGCACCCATCGGTAGTTGTGCATCGTGGCCATAGTTATTGGCTTCCGGGCACTATCCGAAGAATGTCGGGTGATGCTAAAATAGTTGTACTTGGTTCCTGTGGTGGATATAAAAATCTGAATGATATCATTGATATCAACCCCGATGCACATATCATTTCAACAAAAGAAATTGGAGCCGGTGAGATCAACAGGCCAATACTGAATTACCTCAACCAGGCCTTTGAATCGGGCAACCCGCTTGTATGGAAAACCATGTGGGGTTCACTTACAAAATTATTTTCGGCAGATCCTAATAAGACAGTAAGCGAAAGTTGGGAAGATTATATACCACCATATAAAAACCTGGGAGCCATCTTTATCAAGGCATATAATAAAAAAATGGAAGGCGAATAATGATTTTCCGCAGATGAACACAGATTAAAATTCCGCAGATTAACGCAGATATTTTAAAATTTTCATAGAGAAATCTGTGTATATCTGCGTAGCAAATCGGCGCTGATCTGCGGGATATCATATTTTGCCCTCTTCATTATCACTGCTAACTTTGCAATCATGAGCAACGGAACTCCGGCAAAAAAAATCTTTGACATTTCTTTACTCCGCAGGGTTTTCAGATTCGCATCGCCTTATAAAAATAAATTCTACACTTCACTTTTCTTATCGGTTTTTCTTGCTTTACTGGCACCCATCAGGCCATTTTTAATACAGCTAACGATCAACGATGGTCTTCATACGAATAAAGCGGCACATTTTATTAATGGCCCCGGTGGTTTTATTATCGAGATAACCATTATCC
>JANNBU010000288.1:0-16507 GCA_031385805.1 Ferruginibacter sp. | reverse complement strand
AAATGCAATCATTGAAAGATATAAAACGATTGATGTGGTTGTATCAACGGTTGGTGGTTTTGCGATGGGGTCGGTAGCAGAAACAAAAACAGCAGATATTTATAAGCAATACAAGTTAAATTTTGAAACTGCTTATAATGTTGCACGCCCTGCATTTGTACAGATGTTGCAGCAAAACAGTGGCAGGATATTCCTGATTGGCTCACGCCCCGGGTTAGATGCAAAAGACGGTAAAGGAATGGTCGCTTATGGGCTGGGCAAGTCACTGATCTTTCGCCTGGCAGAACTGATGAATGACGAAGCTAAGGGAAAAAATGTGGTTGTATCTGTATTGGTACCAAGTACCATCGACACGCCACAGAACCGCAAAGCTATGCCAGATAAAGACTTCAGCAGTTGGGTGAAACCTGAAGCTATTGCGGATACGATTTATTTTTACTGTACTGAAACTGCGGTTACTTTGCGTGAAGCTGTTATAAAATTATATAACAATGCATAACAGTTTTTTCAATCCTGTTCCCATTTTCTTTTTGATGATCCTTCCTGTTTAATAACAACCCAGCCATTTTCTTTTGCCTTGGCATACAATCTTGTCCGGAGTTTTTTTGGATAAAATATTTTCAGGTAGGTTGTTCTCAAGGGGTATCGTTCTACAACCCCAATCTGGCTCAATATATCATACGTGGCCGCGGCGCAGCGCATACCAATAAATGCATAGTCGTAAGGTGAGCTGGATAAATAATTGTTTTTAATACTGTCGAAACGCTGTTTTTGTGCCCTTGTTACGGGAATGATCACAGTAGCTTTTTTTACCGTTTCTCCCGGGCAACGAAAGCCCGACCAAAACTCATCGATAGGCCGCAGCAAAAAGCGACTATGCCTGTTGTTATCAGATGTAAATACATGAAAACTTTTGTAATGATGAAAATCAAGTACCTTGTTGCTATCGGCTTCAATTCCTACATGCCCGCCGGATAATCCTCCAAACCATTTTTTTTCAGTAGCCTGGTATTTTTTCAAAGGCTTCGATCCATAAATGAATTGTACTTTTATGAAATTACTGTCTTGCGCAAACACAGGAGTAGTTGCTAAACAAAACCCGGCGATAATAAATTTCGTCAAAGATTTACTGAATAGTGGGATCATAAAATTAGCGGAACATTGTCTTTACTCTATAAGTAATTGTACAGGTATTCATTTAAAAGTACCTAAATAATTCCGGTAATTGCCTTGAATCAGCAAGATCAATATGTTAATTAACGTTATTAGTCATAATTATATATTACCTGTTCGGCTAAATAGCATCAGGCTTTCTTCATCTTCAGAAAGCTTTACCATCCTTTCAAAGCCCAGGCCGATCTTATTTAATAACCTGATAGAACGCACATTGTTTTCTGAAGTAATGGCAACAATATTTTTTAATCCCAGGCTATTTTTTGCATAAGCCATGGTTGCAGCAGCGATCTCGAATGCATATCCCATGCCTGCATATTCCGGCAGCAATGCAAAACCAATGTCAACATTTTCCAGTGCTTCTCTTTTGATGAGGCCACACATGCCAATAGGGATATGGTTATCCTTCATTTCAACTATTGAAAGGCCAAATCCATTTTCATGGTAACTTTTCATAGGGCCATTCAATAAATAATTATGGGCATCTTCCATTGTCTTTACATTCCTGTCTCCGATATATTGCAACCAGCTTGGGTTGTTTAAGAGAATTAAAATGAATGCGGCATCAGCCGTATTGAATTTCCTTAATATCAACCTGTCGGTTTCGAGGACGACCATATTTCTATATTTATTAAAACACATTTAACTACTCCGCCTTCGGCAAGCCTGCCTATCGGCAGACAGGCTTGTCGAAACAGAGACAGATACTGCTTTAGAAATAATAATTTATTATATTTTATTTATGTACCGGTTTCCCGTTATACCGGCCGGGATGAAAAACTTTGTTGCGAAAAGATATTTCATCCCATTCAAAAAGCATTTCACCTCTTGAATTAGTTTCACCAAGTTTATCTTTTGGTTTTTCGCCAAAGTCGGCGAGTGGTAAAGGCAGGTTTTTTATCATACGGTATTCGGTAAAATATTTGTTTTCAAGCCAGGGTTTTCCGAGCGTTGTTAAACTATTATAATACAACATCAGTTGTTCATGCCCCGATAATTGAGCCCTTAGTATTTTAAGATATTCATATTTTTCCTTCACGGTACCATCATCCTGGTCGGCTACAAATTTTACTGTTTGAAATAAATGCCTGTAATAATGCTCAAGCCGCGACATGTGGCCGCTGAACGGTTTGTATTTCAGTTTTATGCTGTAGATCGTTTCACTTGCCTGGATGAATATTTGCCCTTCTTCATTGTGCTTTTTTTGTAATTTTTTCAGGTAATTGATATATTTTTCAATGAGTGCTTCATCGTATTGTTTTGTCAGGCCCTGTGTAAGCTCACCCGACGGGCCGCCAATGCCCATGAAAAAAACGAGGTAAGAAATATTCATAAGATCCTGCTCGCTTAAAATACTTTGTCCCGATTTTAATTCTTTCTGAGATAAATAAATAAACTTTAAAGCGAGGTAGCAGAATTTAAACTCACTGAACATGGATATAAATGCCTTGCGGTTGAAAACTTTATCATTGATATTTATTTCAGCAACATTGGCCCGGTGAAGTTTTAGTAATTCATAGAACCTGCGTTCAACAGGGCTGGTATTGTTATCATTTTCAGGTGCCCCGGTGGTATAAATTGTTTTTGTTTTGTTTGACTGTACCTGTGCCCAGAATGCAAGGAATGTAAGCAATGCTGCGATGAGCGCAATTACAGGCCCGGCAATGCCAGAGATGGTTGCTTTATCAAAACCTTCAAAACCATTTTCTTTAAGCAGCAGGGGAATAAGGCAGAGGATTAGAAAACCGATAACCGGGAAGCACCAGGTTACAAAATCAGGTTTTTCACCTGATGATATTTGAGAGAATAGCGACCTGATCTTCTTCATATCATGTATCGCTTGAGTAACCTGTACAACTTTATTTATGTTGCCGGTATCTCAGCAACTGAAAATTACTACATTAAAATATATTTTGACCTTTCAGCAGGCAAAACGTTTTTAACATGTTGCTTTTAAATGGGGATAACGGGTACATAATTTTGAAATGAATCAATTGGTTCCGCAAAAGGCGGAAAAAAACGGAAGAAAATTCAAACGGCTGAAACACAATTTCCAAATTGATTCATTTTCAAATCTTCAAATTTGTTAGTCTTTGTGTTCCGTGATCCAGGATGAATGTTTGAAAGGATACCATTTTATTTTGGCAAGATCAACTGTTGTGTCGGCTAAAGGAGCAGCTTTACTGCGATTGAGGCTTACCAAACCAATCGCATAAACTTCTACGTTAGGAAAGCCTATCTGAGCAAATTCTTTTTTTAGTCTTTGGGCATACTGCCAGGTAATATCAGGGCTGATGGCGATCCACATAACGTGAGCAGGGGAGAATAATGTTTTCGGATCAACGATCCATACCTTTCCTGAAGCAGAATCAATAACTTTAAAGTGCACAGTTCCGCTTTTTGAACGCATCATCATTTTCCAGCTCATACGATACCCTTCTTCGGTCCAGAAAGTATTGCCGGGAAAGAGCCAGGAACGCATTGGTACAATGACCTGCAGGAATATATAAATACCTAAACCAACAATTAATAGCCTGGTTTTCCCCTGGTTTAGTACAGGATTGTATTCAGGGATCTTTATTGTCGTTTTATTTTTAAAGAATATGCTACGGATATTTCCTGGTTCAAAAAAGAAAATGCACAATGCAATTGATAAGTAGGGGAAGATACCGATCCGGAAACTGAATGAATTAAAAAGATGGAACAGGCAGCAAAGAATGAATGCATACTTTCTTGTTTTCTTCCATAATAATAATGGGATGATCAACAGATCAAATAATAAACCTGTATATGCAATGAATTGCGGAAACCATGCCTGCCCATAAATTGATCCATAAACAGGATGCATACTTAAACGGGAAAATTGTATGCCAATAAATTTACCGGAAAACCATTCGGCATTTAATTTACTGATCGCAGCAAAAAAATATACAATGGCAACCTGTACTGCAAATATCCATATAGCCCACTGCGGGCATGTATGCGTTTTGGAAAGTGGTTTTCGTTTTGTATCGATAGAACAAAAACCATTTGCAGGAACAATTGTCATCAGCCAGCATAATAATAATATAAAGTAGTAATGATTGTTATATCCCGATTTTTGCATGAGGTATTGGAGGGTCCACAAAACAGCAAAACCCGTCATGGCAAACCGATACCAGGCACCCAACATGATCAATAAGGCCAGCAAAGCCATCAAACCGAAATAAAAATACATTCCGTTTCCGGGCAATGGTTGTAAAAATTCAAACCCTATGTAGGTAAAAGTAAATGGCGGTTGAATAAAATTTTGATAGACACTTCCATTTAACAGGTAAGTTGTTACATGATAAAATAACAGGAAGCCAAATATAATCCTGAAAACAACCAGCGGACCGTTATCTACCGGCTGAAAAAGTTTTTTATAAAAGCGATGATTGTAAAGGTTGTTGTCATTCATCAGATCATTTTTCAAGGAAGGTTTTTAATTCATCTAAATTTTTTCCCCAAAAAATTTTAAATGCAGCAGCTTTTTTTGCATCCCGGATTTTTAAGTGTTGCACAACAACCTGTGATTTATTTTCTCCTTTCGGGTAGAAGTCAACACTCAGGCTTGTTTCATTGTCGCACCAGGTTATTCTTGCCGACTTGTTGGCGGTAGCTTTGCGTATGGTGATCTTTTCTTTCAGCCACTTATTTCTCAGTTTATCTTCGATCCATGTATTATAAAGTATGTTGATTGGGACGGCGATGGTTTTGCTTACACTGATCTCAAAACCATCTTCTTTTTGTCCTCGTTCTTTCAGGCCGCGGTTCCATTCGTATGTTGTTGCCAGCAAATTATGGTTCCATTCACCGAGTGGTTTTAATCCTTCGGTATTGCTGATAAGGCCAAAGATATCTACATGTGTCATTTTTTTGGCGCCTTTTTTATCCAGTATAGTAAACCAGGCCTCAATTGTTTTACCGGTTTTTTCTGCGACCAATTTATCTGTGATAATGGATCGTTGTTTTGGTTGATTCATGGATATAAAAATAAAATAAAGATTTGAAGATATAGTTGTACATCATTTTTTTACTATTACAGCTTCAATCATCCCCAGGTGTTTTTGTTTTTGCTTTTCCCGCAATTTTTTACTGGTGCCGGTAAAGTACCTGTGTTGTTTAAAAAAAATTACCTGTATATGGTTCCACTGATCTTCTGTTGTAATCATATTCCTTGATTTTAGTTCCAGGAACAGGTTATTGCTGATAGGAAAAAAATCATTTCTTCCCAGGTAATCCAGGTCTGCGTCGCAAATGATCTTTTCTAATGGGGATAATGGCGTTTGTGGGATACGGGTAGCCATGATCAATCCACAAATGATAGTTATTTGTTTCCGATTCAGGTTAAAAAGAGGCAACGTTTTTTTTGCCAGTTTGCAACCGGCTACCTCATGATCTTTGTAAGTAAATAAAAAACCGCTGTCGTGATACAGGCAGGCAACTTTTAACAGAAAAATATCTTCTGCATTACTCATCTTCTCTGCTTTAGCAATTTTTTCTGCTTGTACTTCAACATCAAGGGTATGAAATGTACTATGATATAACAAATCAGCCGGTAAATCCAGTAATTTATCCAGCATAGCTGACCGGATCGCCTCATATAATTCTTTTGAATGCATACGCGATACAATTATAGATAAATTTTTTTTAATAAAGTATACTAAAAGCAGGCTGGAAATTAATAACCTGATGTTGTGACAGTTTCCCCTGGGTGACTCAACTAAATGGCTTTTTCGCCTGCAATTGAATGGTTTATAACATGTAAGGGTTCATTGGCAATTTACAGCATCCAGGAATTTTATTTGAAAAATGTCCGTTTAATGAATTATATTTACGGATAAATTTTTTTGAATTTTTAATTCAAGATAATCCTGTCAAAACCAACAGCTTTCTTTCTTTTCATTTCGTACCACGCTAAAGAACCATTTTACCTCAGAAATCCCCGGAAATCTAACCAGCATTAACATCTGGATGTTATTTTATTGAATATACATTTGGCTAACTCACTTAAACAACTTATATCATGAGACTGATTTCTACCCTTCGAAACATCAAAGCAAATCTTATTATTATCCTGCTGGGGCTTTTTTGTAGTCACGGTTTACAGGCACAACAAACCACAATGAAGGATTATGTCCTCTTTGGAGGTAACAGCACCTATGCAACAGGTTATGTTCAACTGGGTTCTTCTTCCAATATCCAGGGAGGTTCTATCGGCAGTTATAAACTGGTTAAAACAACAGGTAATGCAACCGTGAGTGCAAATGTCTTTTCTGGTGGCACCGTGTCTTTGTTTAATAGTAATATAATAAATGGTAAAATCACTGCAGCCAATTCTCCGGCAGTAACAGGAACCATTCTTTCTGTTGGTTCCAGTACAAATATTTCCGGGAATATTGATGTAAATGGAAACATAGTCGTTACAAGCGGAACAGTTAGTGGAAGCGTAACACATCCTTCGGGCACTACCTATACCGGGCCAACTCCGGGTGGTGGAAATATAACAGGGCAACCAGCACTGCCGACACTTCCGGCAATGCCTGCCATTACTTCTTTTCCGGCATTTGCAAATGTTGCCGATATCAATTCGACAACAACAATTACACCCGGTTCATACAAAGGCATTAAACTTTCGGGTAATAAAACACTTACTTTCAATGGAACCGGAGTATATGTATTTGAACAAATTGCTAATACAGGTGGCACCAATAATTTTGTTTTTAATTTTCAGAACAGTTCAACCGGTACAATTAAGATCTATGTACACAATAATATAAATCTTGGAAAGATAAATGTAAGTATGATCAATGGCGGAAGTGCCTCACGCATTTTTACAGAAGTACATGGAACCGGCCCCTGCAGTTTTAACATTGAAAATGGTTCTTCCAGCGGTGCGGCCACTAAATGGTTGGGTACGGTATGGGCCACCAATGGGTATATCAATATCGGTTCAGGGACGGGTAACTCAAATCTTACGGGTGCACTTTGGAGCGGTACACAGGTTAATATTCAATCCGGGGTTACGATTGTGTATGCCCCATATTCTGAATGCGAAGCACCCAATGCAAATGCAGGTATTGACAAGCCTTTGAATTTTTCAGGACAAACAACCTTGATAGGAACATCAACTACTGCAGGAGTAACATTATCCTGGCAGGCGATCAATGGTGGCGTAATATCATCTGTGAATGCCGCAACTATTTCAGTATCAGCTTCAGGCACCTATGTTTTAACAGCCACACCGGCAGCAGGATGCGTAGGTACCGATACGGCCATTGTAACTGCAAAAGTTAATAGCCTCATTGGTTCTGAATTAGAATCTGTTTTTCAAAATTTTGATATAAATAATCCTGTTTCCCCATTCTTTGTTATTCAGAACGATAGTATCAGGATAGATGTTATCGTAAAAGAAGGGCAGTATGCTGCAACGTTAGCATTGCTGACAGGATCAGCTTATGGTTTATCAGATATTATGAGTAATGGGAATAGTAATTTTATTATTACGGGGCTTTTCAAAATAAATAAATTACCATCTCTTAATTTATTGACCACTTATATAGATTATGTAAGGCCTTATTACAAGCCCGTATTTAAAGCTGGTATCGTTACTTCAGCAGGTGATGGCCAATTACGTTCAGATATGGTTCGTTTGGGATATAAACTACAGGGTGAAGGAGTTAAAATTGGCGTAATGTCGAATAGTTATAAGACTATTACAACGGCCACCACAAACCCAATTACAAATACCGAAACACAGGACGTTGGGAACGGCGATCTTCCGGGCACCGGAAACCCCAATGGCAATGTTTTACCTGTACATGTAGTGAAGGATTATCCATTCAAGAGTACTGATGAAGGAAGGGCCATGCTACAGATCATTCATGATATAGCGCCAAAGTCGGAACTTTATTTCAGGACGGGCTTTAATACTGCGGGTGATTTTGCAAAGGGGATTACAGATTTGCGTGATTCAGGATGTAACATCATAGTTGATGACCTGACTTATATTACAGAACCATTCCTCAAGGATGGCACAGTTGCCCAGGCTGTTGACAATGTTGTAGCTTCTGGTACTACTTATTTTTCAGCTGCAGGTAATTTTGCCAATAAATCATATGAGAATACATACAATGCAGTTGCAGCTCCCGGTACTTTAACTGGCACAGCACATGATTTTGGCGGGGGAGATATTTTTCAAAGTGTTACTTTCAAACCCGGAAAATATATCATCGTACTGCAATGGTTAGATGATATTTATTCACTGGGACAAACGGCAGCCGGCGGTACAAAACATGACCTTGATATTTATTTAACACCGAATACCAATGGGTCTGCACTGGTTGGGTATAACAGGAATAACACAAATGGTGATCCGGTAGAATTCATACTATTAGACACCAGTGTTATGATCACAACAAATATATTTATCAGCAATAGAACAACTACGGGTAACCCGGCCAGATTCAAATATATTATTATCAGTTTAACAGGAGACGCATCAACTGATATTACTTTCAATCAATTTTCAACAACCGGTAATTCAACCATCGTTGGCCAGGCAAATGCTGCCGGAGCCATTGCTGTTGGGGCAGTGAGATATGATAAGGCACCACCATTATTTGCAACTCCAGTTACCGAATCATTCTCTTCCGTTGGTGGTACTGTTGTGGGTGGAGTGGTGAGAAATAAACCTGAACTGGTAGCACCCGATGGTGTAAATACGACCGTTAAAATGGGACAGGATTTTGATGCCGGTTCAACAGATGGATATTCTAATTTCTTTGGTACTTCTGCCGCTGCACCACACGCAGCCGCCGTTGCCGCCCTGATCATGGAAGGAAAGCGAAAATTCTCAAGTCAGGCACTGACTGCTCCGGGTGAAATAAAAAGTATACTTCAAAGCACGGCAACCGATATGTATACGCCCGGTTTTGATTTTCAATCAGGCTATGGTTTTGTGAATGCAGATTCTGCCATGCGGACCTTTGCAAAACCGAATCCTACGCTTATCCAGTTAGTGGTTCCAGCCTCAGTGATTACGCCTGGTACAGGCACGTTTACTTTAACCGTAACAGGCCTGAACATAAGCCGTTCTTCTGTGATCAAATTCAGGGATTCAACATTAGAAACCACGTATATAAATTCAACCACTGCTACAGCGGTGATCCCTCAATTTATAGGAAACCCTTCCATCAGTGTATATACACCGCCTGTAAGTTCAAGCGGCCTTGACGGTGGCAGCAGTGATACATTGAAATTCTTCAGCATAATTAAAAAGAATATTACTGTTATTGCGGATAATAAAACTAAAAAGTATGGCCAATTGCTTCCTGATATTACGGCTACTGTTCTGGTAGATGGAGATTCACTTCAGCATACAACATTAACAATAGCAGACCTGGGTCTTAGCAGCCTGGTATTAACAACATTGGCAACAACCAGTAGTAATATCGGCACCTATATCATTACGCCTTCAAGAGTATTTAACCCTGCTGACCCCATTGATATCGGTTACAGGGAATTGTATAATTATACATTTGTGAATGGAAGTGTTACTATTGAAAAATTACCGGTAACAGTTAAAGCAAATGATGTAACTGCTGTTTATGGAGAAAAAATCCCCGATATTGAATTCACATACCAGTTTGATGAAACAGGTTTACCAAACCCTGCAGCCTTTTTAAACAGCCTGCAAACAACACACTTAAGCCAGATCGCAAAAGATGGATCGGGCAGTGATATTCTGGGGCTTGTGAACGGCCAGGCAGTAACCATTGTAAACGGCCAGGCGATACCGATAGTGAATGGCCAGGCTGTAACTATAGTGAATGGCCAGGCAGTTACTATTGTGAACGGGCAGGCTATACCGATAGTGAATGGCCAGGCAATTACCATTGTAAACGGCCAGGCGATACCGATAGTCAATAACCTCACTGCAGGACAGGTGGAAGATCTAAGCTTTTTGGCTTCCACACCATCCTTACAAAGTTCAAGGCTGTTAACCAATAAAACACTGGTGAACGGGGTTTATGAAACAAGTTCAACCCAGGTTGTTGATATAACTCAGGAATCGATCCTGAAATACAATGTAAACTCTGCCCAAACACACATGTTGACTTCAGTTTCGCAAACCAGTGCAAAAGGTTTGGTTGATAATACTTCATTTGCAAATGGCCAGGCTATTACGATTGTAAATGGTCAGGCAGTAACCATTGTAAACGGTCAGGCAGTAACCATTGTAAACGGCCAGGCAGTAACTATCGTAAACGGCCAGGCGATACCGATCGTGAACAGTCAGGATAAAACCGCAGTTGTTCTTAACCAAAGTGAGATCGGGCAGGGGCAAAGCCCGTTAAAATCACTTAACATGATCACCGGTATTGATGTTGGCAGCCAATTCATCATACCGGGTTCATTCATCAATGAGAACTTACAAATAACCCATATAGCAGGCACAGTAACCATTGTTCCGGCTGTTGTAACGATTACTCCTGCACCGGGGCAAACTAAAGTGTATGGTGAGACTGATCCGGTGTTTACCTATACCAATAATGCCGGGTTAACAGCAAGTGACTTTACGGGAAATATTGGCCGGGTAAGTGGCAGTGATGCTGGTAACTATGCTTACACATCCGGAACATTGAGTGCCGGTGCAAATTATACATTGGTGCTTGGGGGATCAAATACATTTTCTATAACACAAAAACAGGTTACAATAACAGTTATTGCAGGACAATCGAAGATATATGGCGATAATGATCCCGTTTTCTCATTCAGCAATAATGCCGGGTTAACAAGTGGTAATTTTACAGGTGCACCTGGCCGGGTAAGTGGCAGCATTGTGGGCAGTTATGCTTATACGATAGGAAGTCTTTCCGCCGGCAATAACTATAGTTTAAATCTTGCTGCCGGAAGTACATTTGCCATAACCAAAGCCCCATTGAATATAAAAGCTAATGATAAGTATATTTATAAAGGTGACGCACTTCCGGTATTTACTTCAACGATCGCAACATTTAAAAACGGGGACGTTAGTCCTGGTGTTACTTACACACTAAGCCCTGTTTGTACGGGTGCACCGGGTGTATATACGATCATACCATTGCTTAATGCTTTTGCGAATTCTGGTAACTATACGATCACATATACAAATGGTAAATTCTATATAAATCCAAAAGGAAACGGGGCAAAAAAATTAAGGCCATATCTTGATTGTGTTGAAGATGTTTTAAATCCTCCTTCTCCTTCCCGCAGGTATATTGCACGTTTTTATTGTATCAATGACAATGCGACGCCTTTGTATGTTCCTGTAGGACCGGATAATAAACTAACTTCTGCCGGTTCATTTGATAATTCACTTCAGACTGTTGTATTTAACCCCGGAACAACCTATTGCAATATTCCGTTTGATGGCATTTCATTGAAATGGGAGATTACTACGTATGAAACAACCCATAAGACCGCAACATCTTCCAATGCAAGTTCCACTTCAAACAGGTGTAGTAATACTGTAACAAGGTCTGTAGGTCCGTCTACGACTACTGAGCCGGCAAAAATAATTGTACCGGAAATAATTCCGGGAACCAATACACATGTATATCCTAATCCTGTCAGGGATAAAGCAGTTATTTATTTTTCAAATCATGTGATCAGTGAAAAAGGATTATTTTTATTTGATAGTTATGGCAGATCATACCCGGTTAAAGTGTCTGGAAAAATTTCCGGAGGAGCTATCGAAATTGACTTATCAAGGTTAGTAGCTGGCATTTACTTTATCCGGGTAAAATTGGCGGAAGGATATAAAACGATTTCAATCACTAAAGAATAAAACAATAACAGGTATAAGGATAGGCTAAAACAAAATATTTATACTTACTTTGGAAGTGTTTTTGCAGTACTAAATAATTAGAAATGAACTATAAGAAAATTTTTGTCTTCCTTTACCTGTTTTGTATTTCCCTGGATGGTTTAACGCAGACTGATGCGGTAACAAATACTTTCTTACGTGACACCATGAAAATAAATGCCTTGCTGAAAGAAAGCAAAGCGTATTTTACTGATTCTCCTGCAAAAGCCATCGCCTTGTCCACAGAAGCCAAAGTACTTTCCGAAAAGATCAGTTTCCGTCAGGGAGAGGCGTATGCATTGAAACATATTGGTATAACATATTATTTCCAGGGAAAATACCCTGAGGCACTTGATCATTACAACCAGTCATTGAATATTTTTAAGGAGATATCCGACAATGTGGGGATTGCCAATATGCACAGTAATATTGGTGTTATTTATTACGACCAGGGCGATGATGCCAAAGCACTGGAAAATTACCTTCAATCATTAAAGTTCGCCGAGTTATCTGGTGATAAACTGAGGATACTTACAGCACTGAATAATGTAGGCGGTGTATATAACCAGAAAAAAGCTACTCATGATAAGGCTTTACAATACTATTTAAAAGCGCTGCCCCTTTGTGAAGAATTGGGCAAACAAAATGAGTTGGGGGCCATATCAGTAAATATTGGTGCGATTTATTCGGATACGCTTAGGCGTGAAAATGCCAAAGCCATATTCTTCTTCAATAAGGCATTGAAGGCATACGGTAATGCAGAAGGCAGTTTAAATGCCTACAATGCCATTGGTAAAATGTATACCGATGAAGGTAAATTTGACCTGGCACTGGAAAACGAAAACAAGGCTCTGCAACTTGCTGAAAAACTAAATGTCAAAATTTCGATCGTACAATCGTTGAAAGGGTTGGGAGATGTTTACGTTAAAAAAGGTGATTATAAAAAAGCAATAGAATATTATAAAAGAGCTGAAATACCCGCTTTAGAGATCAGAGCCAATAATGAATTGAAAGATCTTTACCAGCAAATGTCTATAGCATACGCAAACTCCGCCGATTATGGGAACGCATTTAAATACCAGTCACTTTTTTCCAATATCAAGGACACGCTTTATAATATCGATACAGATAAAAAATTAGGAGGCCTGCAGTTTGATTTTGATATACAGAAAAAGCAAGGAGAAATTAACCTGCTTACAAAGGATAAGGCTCTGAATGAATCGCAGATCAAAAGACAAAAATTTGCAAAAAATGCATTTGCCGGGGGGTTGATACTGGTATTCCTGATAGCCGTTCTTATTTTTAGGAACTATCGTGTAAAAGTTAAAACAAACAGGATCCTTGATGAACAGAAAGACCAGATCGAACATTTGTTATTGAATATCCTTCCATCTGAAGTTGCAAAAGAACTGCAGGTATATGGAAAAGCAACTCCAAGAAATTATGAATCGGTGCCGGTGATGTTCACTGATTTTAAAAGTTTTACTACGCATGCTGATAAAATGTCGCCACAGGAACTGGTTGAAGAACTCAATTCCTGTTTCATTGCCTTTGATAATATCATTGAAAGGCATAACCTTGAAAAGATAAAGACCATTGGGGATTCATATATGTGTGCCGCTGGTATTCCTACAGAAGATGAAAAAAGGGCTTACAATATTGTAAAAGCAAGCCTCGATATCCAGGATTATATGGTACTTCATAATAAAAAAAGGATGGATGATGGGAAAGAACCATGGGATTTGCGGATAGGGGTTCACGTTGGACCGGTTGTGGCAGGTGTGGTTGGAAAGAAAAAATATGCTTATGATATATGGGGAAGTACAGTAAATATTGCCAGCCGCATGGAAAGCAACGGAGAACCCGGGCAGGTGAATATTTCCGCCTCAACTTATGAATTGGTTAGAAATGACTTTGCCTGTAGTTACCGTGGTAAAATAAATGCCAAGAACGTAGGTGAAATTGATATGTATTTTGTTGAAAAAGAAATTGGTTATGCGGCAAACGGATTACCTGAAAATGGGGCGGTAAATGAAGATAATATCCCGGTCCTGAATTGATATAATTCCCAACAGCTTATTAATTCCATTTGATGTAAGCTATCCGATAATTATACAAGCTTTTAAATGATTGTTTTGTAATCGCCATCCATTGCACCTTCATCCAATACCTGCAATCCTTTGCTGGTAAACAATACGCTGAATACGATCCTGTATAACTGGTACACAACAATCCTGCCTGCACAATATTTTTTGGTCCCGTTATTTTATATCTTCAGTTCTCAATCAATAAAACACTGTTGAATCCGCTATGCCCATCGGGCTCACGGTAAGGGTTGTCTATATCTTCCATCCACATCTTATCATCCAGGAAGAATTTATACTGGTATTTTCCTGCCGGCAAAAGCGGGATCTCAATTTTCCATACACCATTTTTCCCCGGCTCCATTAACAAAACATCCTGTGCCCAGTGATTGAAACTACCGGATAAGGATATCTGTTGTGCACAATTATTGTGGATATAAAATTCAATTGTCTTTTTTCTTGGATTGATATGTGGCGAAACGACCGTTTTCATGATGACCTCCTTTTTAGGTTTTAATTTAAGATTTTATCAGTTGTATTACAACACTACCATACCCCCGGGATTATGATCCGGTAAAACCTATTTGTACATTGTATGCCTGGATCCTTTCCCGGATAACAGCAGGGATAAAAGTTACAGCATTACTTTCTAATATCCAATGGTTGGGTAGGGGTGTGCATTTTTTGTGCAGAAACAGCAGGCACGTGACCTGGATTAAACATTAACTTTGCAAAGGATAAATTTATTTAAATCCTCTCGCAACCACAAAGAAATGATTGCCGTTTACAGGTTACCTGAAAACGTACTACGGAATTCCGGGCTGCCTTGATCAATACGCACGATTTGGTCCTTTACCTGCATTTTTGCGGGCATTGTAGATTACTCTTAAACTTTTGAGTATGTTACATATAAGATATGACTGGAGAAGGCCTGTTTTCTGGGCTGCTGTATGTTCAACTTTCTTTCTTAGCTCACAAACTGCTTCCAGCGAAAAAAATATAATTCATTCAACAGGATCCCTGAAAGAGAACAGCAATACAAATACTTTAGGACTCCGGGAAGCTCCTCAACAACCATATAAAAGCAATTTTCCTGCTTACTTCTATATTGCCAAAAGATAAATTTTATAACCCGCTTAAGATCCATCGATTCGCAGCTGTTGCCGCCCCGGATAATCTTCCCCGCCAGGATTTACCTGGCGGGAAAACCCGGTTTTCTATACTTTATGATCCTTCACTCATTATTTTTTTCGCCAACAGCTTGCAGTTGTTAAAACTTTACAAATCACCAACGAATGTCATGTGCCCGACAGACGATCGCTTCACCCAAATCTATATTTGTTTCATAAATTTATTAAAATGAAAATAAAATCTTTACTGGCATTTCTGTTCACTGCATTTATATTTCATGCCTATGCGCAGGATGCAACACAACTACGAAAAAAACAATTCAACCTGGATGACGGGATCGCTATCCGGGGTTATGATCCTGTTGCATATTTTAAAGAAGGAAAAGCAATAAAGGGAAAAAAAGATATTGGTACCATTTTTTTTGAAGGAATTACTTATCGTTTTTCTTCTGTTGAAAACAAAGAGGCTTTTAAAAGATCCCCCGCTTCTTATGAACCGCAATATGGTGGATGGTGTGCTTATGCCATGGGCAATGACGGCTCTAAAGTTGAGATCGATCCCGAAACTTTTAAGATAATTGACGGAAAACTTTACTTATTCTACAACCGTTTATTCAGTAATACTTTGAAATCATGGAATAAGAAAGAAGCAACGCTTAAACAACATGCCGATATAAACTGGCAAAAAATATTTCCTTAATACTTAATCAAACAACATGACACTTAATTATACTTCCATTGGTACCTGGATATTGCGTTTGCTCGCAACGATCATCATGCTTCAGACCTTATTTTTCAAATTCACTGCATCAGAAGAATCAGTTTATATTTTTTCAACTATTGGGATGGAACCATGGGGCAGGATCGGTTCCGGAATAGCTGAACTGATAGCGTCTATCCTCATCTTATTTCCACGAACTACCTGGCTGGGAGCCTTGCTGGGACTGGGTGTAATGTCGGGAGCCATATTCTTTCACCTCAGCAAACTTGGGATAGTAGTAAAGAATGATGGCGGACAGTTATTCACTTATGCTTTACTTGTTTTTATCAGTTGCCTCGGCTTACTCATCATTTACAGGAATGATGTATGGCTGTTTGCAAGGAATATATTACATAAATAAAGTTCACCACTGTGAATCCATTTGCAGGGAAAGATTGTATATAATGATAAAACCAATTCTAATATGAAAAGATATATTGTTTTTGTTGTTACGCTTTGTTTTGTAACTGTAACAAATGCACAGAAAAAA
>JANNBU010000287.1:0-3794 GCA_031385805.1 Ferruginibacter sp. | reverse complement strand
GATGAATTTCCTGGAATCATTTTTTATGGTTGGGATATTGGCAGGTTATTTTTTATTCAGTTATTTTGTCGACGACAATGATCCCAAATCCTCATCATGGCTAAATGCTTATTATGTACTTGCTGCAATTGCAGCTACTGCATTCCTGCTTTTACTAACAACAAAGCTGGATGAATCTGCAGTAAAAAAAGCTGAAAAGGAAGAATCGAAAACAATGGCTGATGATTTCGTTGGAATGCTTAAGCTGATCATCCTCCCACTTATACTTGTATTTATTTTTTGTGCATTCTTTTATGTACTGATTGAGCAGAGTATTATGAGTTGGCTGCCTACATTTAATAATGATGTGCTGCATTTATCCAAGAGCCTCAGCATACAAATGGCAAGTATACTGTCGGGTTCAATTGCTTTAGGGAGATTTCTTGCGGGCATTGTGTTCCGGAAAACAGAATGGCTTTATGTGCTGCTGGTATGCCTTATCATAGCCGCAGGAATCGTGCTGATTACAGTTCCATTTACTAAAAATCTTTCTGTCACTTCTATAAACAGCATTGCCGACGTTCCATTGGTGGCTTTTGCATTTCCATTGATCGGACTTTTCCTGGCACCCGTTTATCCCGCTATTAATTCTGTAATCCTTAGCAATTTGCCTGAACATAAACATGGGTCTATGTCGGGTCTCATTGTTGTTTTCTCTGCATTAGGCGGAACTACAGGTTCTATCATCACAGGGAATATATTCGGTGCTTATGGTGGGCAGGCAGCTTTTTATTTTTCATTGATTCCAATTACACTACTGATAATTTTACTTTTCTTTTTCAAAAGATTACAGGTAAGATCAGGCAAAACAGCTGACCAGGGAATTAAAATAGTTTCTGGGGGACATTAACCTTTTACAATGCTCACGAATGAATTAGAAAGTATGAATGCACTGCTGAATGATGTTCAGATGAGTCGTGTATTTCCTGATGGAAAAACATTTGTGGATTGTACCCCTAAATTTTCCGAAGCGGTAATCAGTAAAAAATATAGGGAAGAGAAAATTAAAAGTGGGTTCAACCTGGAACAATTTGTACTACAAAATTTTGAATTACCTGTTCCACATGCTAAAGAATATACCAGCAACAATTCCAAATCAGTAACTGAGCATATTGAAGCATTATGGGCTGAACTTACCCGTGAGCCTGATAAAGCAGGAGGTTCACTGATCCCACTCCCGTATCCCTATATTGTACCCGGTGGAAGATTTGGTGAGATATATTATTGGGACAGTTATTTTACCATGCTTGGGCTTGCTGTTTCAGGGCGGACAAACATGATTGAAAACATGATCAATAATTTCTCTTACCTGATAGATCTGCATGGTTATATACCAAATGGTAACAGGAATTATTTTCTTGGCCGCTCACAACCACCTTTTTATTCACTGATGATAAAATTACTGGCTTCTCTTAAGGGAGAAACTGTTATTGAAAAATATTTACCATACCTGGAAAAGGAATATGCGTTCTGGATGAAAGGATTGACAACACTATCAGCTGATCATCCTGCACTACAGCATATTGTTATGATGCCGGGTGGGGAAATTCTAAACCGCTATTGGGATGAAAATGATACTGCAAGACCCGAATCATTTCGTGAAGATGTTGAACTTGCCCATATTTCAGGGACCAATCATGCAGATATATTCCGGCACCTGAGGGCAGGGGCTGAGTCGGGCTGGGATTATTCATGTCGCTGGTTCAGAGATAAAAAAGCGTTTGAAACAATTCATACAACCAATATTATTCCTGTTGATCTAAATTGTTTGCTCGTTCATTTGGAAGAAACAATTGCGGTAGCATTTCGCTTTAAAAAGGATGAAACATCCGCTATGCATTACGAGGCTTTAGCAGAAAAACGAAATACAGCAATACAAAAATATTGCTGGAATGATGCGGTTGGTTTTTATTTTGATTATGATATGGAATTGCAAAAACAAAAAGATATTTTTTCTTTGGCAGCCGTATATCCATTGTTTCAAAAAATTGCTTCAAAAGAACAGGCATCGAAAGTTGCTGCAATACTTGAACAAAAATTTTTGCATGTCGGTGGTTTGATAAGTACGCTGGAAACTACCGGTCAACAATGGGATGCGCCCAATGGCTGGGCACCGCTTCATTGGATAAGCGTTATCGGGTTGGAAAATTATGGCCACAATCAACTGGCATCTTCTATTGCTGAAAGATGGATAAAATTGTGCAGCGATGTATTTAACCGCACCGGAAAATTAATGGAGAAATACAATGTAACCGATACACATCTTGAAGCCGGTGGTGGCGAATATCCCGGCCAGGATGGCTTTGGCTGGACGAACGGGGTTTTGCTTGCACTTATTAAAAAGTTTGATACAAATACCAGTTAACGGGGTTCAAGTACAAAAAATTCATAAGGCTGTAAACTGAAATTTTCATTTTCTTTCCCTGCATTGTAAGATTTGCCCGACCAGTGATCATGCAACCTGCCCGGCTTCATACCATTTTTATTAAAAATATTCCAGTTGATGGTAGTCGCATGAATGCTGAAATTAAAAATGCAATATACCCGCTCATCTTCCCATGCCCGGAGGTAACCTGCAGCATGTTTATTATCCATTGCAAGCCAGGTGAGATTTTTTTTATCGGCTAATACAGACAGGCTATTACGCAATGCAATTAATTTTTTTGTGAGCGAAAAAATTTTATGCTCTGTTGTTCCTTCTGTTGATGCCAGTTTATTTTTCTTCCAGTCTATCACAGGCCGGTGCATCCAGCGGTTGTCATGATTTTTATCAGCATCTTCCTTATATGAGTAATCATTTGTATATCCAAGTTCATCTCCATAAAAGATCATAGGTATGCCGCCAATGAAAAAACTATGGGCCTGCATAAGAATGATCTTTTGAATGGAAAGTTCTATTGCAACCTTATCATTTTTTATCAATGCTTTTTCTAGTCCGCATAAGGAAGCAAGGGAACCACTTATCCTTCCATCCCCTGTTTTTTCATTTATGGCAAACAAAGCCCCTTTTGCAGGAGAGCCAGGGTAATTGCCGGTATAATATCTTTTTAAAAAATTTCTGTGTTGGTATGGATCATAACCTGCCTGTCCAATCATATAATCATCATAACCCAATCCAATATCATCATGGCAGCGTGTGTAAGTTATCCAGGAAGTGCCGTAAGGTTTTTTAAGCAGGTAGGGTTGTGCAGCCATCATTACCCTCGTATCGCCTGTAGCCAATGCATCCCACTGAAGTGCCATGTGAGTTGCATTGTAAGCAAAATCTGATTCCTTTGCAACATATTTTCCGGTACCAAAATATTTCATTATTTCTGCGGGAGATACAATGGCTTCTGCCAGTATTGCCATACCTGGAGTTGCTACCTGTACACATTGTTTTATCAATTGAAGGATCATGTGTGCCTTATGCAGGTTCTGGCTTGTTGTTCCGGTCTCTTTCCAGATAAAAGCGGGTGCATCAATTCTTAATATATCAACCCCGAGGTTTGCATAAAAAAATATATTATCAAGCATTTCATTAAAAACAGCGGGATTGCGGTAGTTCAGGTCCCATTGGTAATTATGAAAAACTGTCATCACCCATTTATTCAATTCTTTTACATAGGTAAAATTGCCGGGTGAGTTTTCCGGAAAAACTTCAGGCATCGTTTTTTCTAAAATATCAGGTTGCTTCCTGTCATCAAAAAAATAAAAATAATCCTGGTATTTTTTCTCTCCTTTTTTTGCTTTTAACGCCCACTCGTGCCTGTTAG
>JANNBU010000318.1:0-4390 GCA_031385805.1 Ferruginibacter sp. | reverse complement strand
AAAAGCATTCATAAATAAAGAAGATCTTGATCAAAATAAATTTGATGTTATTATAGCAACAACTGCTGTAAAATATTCCATATCAATAATAGAAGAAATAAACTGGAATGAAAAGTGGGAGACAAGTTTTGAACCAGTAACCGTTTTCTATCCTGAAACATCCATTGCATTTCTACATTTACGGGCTGCATTTCACAAAGCAGATCCAAATGCAAAGTTTGACATTGCAATTACTCCAAAAATGAGTTTCGGTACGGGCCATCACGCCACTACATACCTGATGGCTGAACAAATGAGTAAAATAAATTTCGAAGGTAAAACGGTCATTGATTTTGGGACAGGAACTGCAGTGCTTGCCATTCTTGCAGAAAAACTGGGGGCAGCAAATATTATTGCCATTGATAATGATGATTGGAGCATCAATAATGCGTATGAAAATATAACTGCAAACAATTGCCACCGAATTTCACTGGTAAAGGCTGATACCATTGTTTCAACTGAAAAAGCATCCGTTATCTTAGCTAATATCAACCTGAACATCATCACCGCTAATCTTTCAGCCATTAAGACTGCTGCGGAACCTGCTGCAACAATCTTGTTCAGCGGCATCATGCTACACGATGAACCGGTAATTTTAGCCGCTTTACATGCAGCAAACATTGAAGTAAAGCAGATTTTCTATAAAAATGACTGGCTGGCTATATTAACTAAAAGTTAAGCAATATGTGGATATGTGCATACTTAAAGGTCAAAATTTCCGTTTATTTCGTACATTTGTTCATTCAACTCAACTAAAGAAATAATTGAAAGAATTGATTCTTATCATCATTGCTTATTTGCTTGGTTCAATTCCAACAGCATTGATTATCAGTAAAAAGTATTTCGGAATAGATATCCGGGACTACGGCAGTGGTAATATGGGCGCTACCAATACTTTCAGGGTATTGGGATCGAAATATGGCACGATTGTAATGGTATTCGACATCCTCAAAGGAATGGCAGCTGTTGCCCTTTATAATTTTCTTCCGCATTATTTGAACAATGAACTGGACCGTACCAATTTTATGATCGGCCTGGGGCTTGCTGCCGTCTTAGGGCATGTTTTCCCCATATTCGCCAATTTTAAAGGTGGAAAAGGCGTGGCTACTTTATTTGGAATGATCCTCGCTGTACAACCTGTTGTTGCAATAAGTTGTGTTGGCGTGTTTTTATTGGTATTATATCTTACAAGATATGTTTCACTCAGTTCAATCTTAGGTGCCCTGATGTTACCCATTTCAGTATTATGGATATGGAATGAACATGAGATCATGTACCGCATATTTGCATTGCTGGTAGCATTCATGGTTATCATGACCCACCAAAAAAATATCGGCAGAATATTAAGGGGCGTTGAAAGCCGCATACCCATCCTCAAACACCGTGACAGAAGAAAATCACGCCGCAGCGAAGACTAATCCTTCTCTTTCGTAACTTTAATAAAACTTTTCTAAAGTTGGTACGCCAATTGTTTGTATAGAATACAATCAAACTCATAAGCAATGAAGAAATTATTACTATTATTATCAACAGTGGCTGTTTTCATAGGATGCAGCACCAATGCAGTTACCGGCAGAAAGCAATTGGCTCTGTTCCCTGAGTCAAGTTTACAACAGGAAGCACTTTCACAATATCAGTCATTCTTAAGTCAGAATAAAGTCGTAAGCCAAACCTCAAACAAAGATGCCGAAATGGTTAAGCGTGTTGGAACAAGGATCGCTCAGGCTATCACAACTTATTATGGCCAGAAAGGATTAAGCAAAGAGCTTGAAGGATATAAATGGGAATTTAATCTTATTGATAGCAAAGAAGTGAATGCATGGTGTATGCCCGGTGGTAAAGTGGTCGTGTACACCGGCCTGTTACCTGTTACCCAAAATGAAGCCGCATTGGCCATTGTTCTTGGTCACGAGATAACCCATGCGGTAGCACATCATGGAAATGAACGTATGAGCCAGGTAGCCGTTGCACAAGGATTGGAAGTAGCGGGTAACATCTTTACCCAAAACAACCAAAAAGCTAATTCTATCTTCAACAGCGTATTTGCTCCAACTGCCCAAATAGCGCAATTATTGCCCAACTCCAGGAACCAGGAATATGAAGCCGACCATTTTGGATTGATCTTTTCCGCCATGGCCGGTTATAACCCCAGGGAAGCTATCCCATTCTGGCAAAGAATGTCTCAGGCGGGTGGGAAAGGAGGGCCGGAATTCCTGGCAACTCACCCTTCAGATGAAAACCGTATTGCCAAATTGCAGTCTTATATGGATGAAGCATTGACCTATTACAAGCCAGTGGGCAGGAAGTAACAAGCTGAAACACATACAACTAATATTTTAAACTCTGCAAATTGCAGAGTTTTTCATGAATAATTAGCATGTGACAAACATAAATTGTAAATTTGCTGTCTCAATAACCCTTTGCTCCTAATTCGTTCCCTGCCCTAACGTAGGGATTGAAGATTGGTTTTCAGGAAGCAACTGTTTTTTATCACATAATATACCATACATATGGCTCTTCAAACAGTATTGGAAAAATTGCAGTTAAAAGACGAAAAGAACATCCTGGTACAAGGCCTCCCTTCTTCAATAGAAAAGCAATTCATTAAGTTAACATTTGCCAAAAGTGTAACTCCATTGCTGCGGACAAGGAGAATTGATTTTGCCCTTGTATTTGCAATAAGCAAAACCCAGTTATCAGGTATATTAAAAGATGTGGTTCCTGCATTACATGAAGATGCCAAATTATGGGTTGCTTATCCAAAACTCACTTCCAAGATCGCCAGCGACCTTTGCCGTGATTGTAACTGGGATATGATATCTTCCATGGGTTTTGAAACAGTTAGCCTCATTGCATTGGATAATACCTGGACTGCCATTCACTTTAAAAAACAAGGACAATTAAGACCAGCATTTTCACCTGTTGTTAAAACAGAAAGTACAGATAGTAACCATCGGACGGTGCCCATTCCGGAAGAATTCAAATCTGTATTCAGAAAAAATAAGAACGCCGGCATATTTTTCGACAGCCTGTCTGTTACCAATAAAAAAGAATATGTAGAATGGGTTGCCGATGCAAAAAGGATCGAGACAAGAACGAAAAGGCTTGAATCGGTTCTGGAAAAACTAAGTACCGGTAAAAAAAGTCCTACGGCTAAATAACTTTACATTTCTTCCACAACTTTATTAGATTGATTCGTCTTCGTCATTGCGAGGAACGAAGCAATCTGTATTATTTATTAGGGAGATTTCTTCGTTCCTCGCAATGACGAATCTTATTTATAGATCACTGTCCCTGCTTCCCGTGTAAGATCGATTTCCATTTGTTTTAAATGCTGGTGTGTTTGAAGATAGATCAGCTGATCCTCAGGTTTGGTAGCTTTCTCCAGGTCCTGTTGATTTTCCCCGATCATTCTTTTTATTTTACGCAGCTTCAGGTAATTCAATGTTGAAGTAACTTCTTCTTTGAAAAGGTCCTCACGGGTAGGGATATGCCCTTCGTAATGTTCTTTCCAGTTGGGGCTGATATCAGTATTTACGTCCATGATATTGATGATAAAACTGTGCAACTTCTGATCTTCATGATATAAAAAATTCTTAGCGGTAGGTTCGAGGCCTTCATCATACCATTTTTTATAGATGCCGATAATATCTATCAGTGTTTTGTTGTCGATCATTTTATCCAGTTCATTTTCTTCAACCTGGTTAAAAATAAAATCGGCAACTTTTTGATCAGCATTCCATTGTTTCATTCCAAATTCTATCAGGCTTCTTACCATGGCCTGTTCCTGCATCTCATCTTTATTAAACAGATCCAGCAGCTCCTCATCTCCAGATGTGGTAGTACTTTCATCAGGAATAACCGGGGCTTTATTAAATCTTGATTCTTCTTTAGAAACCTTATCACGAATAAATTTATTCACCAGTGCATTCAAACCGCTTTCTTCAATTCTTAATATTTCTGAAACCTGTTTTATATAATCCTGTCTGCGTGTAAACTCTTCCGTTTTATTTATTTTGGAAATGGTTTCTGCTATCTGGTTAACGATCGCAGATTTTTTTGAACTGTCGCTACCGGCATCTTTCAATGAAATCTCTAATTGAAATAAGATAAAATCCTTTTTATTATCTGCAATGAATTTTTTAAATCCTTCAGCCCCGATCTTATTTACATAACTATCCGGATCTTCTTTATCGGGTATCAATACCAATCTTACATTCAGGCTTTCTTCCAGCGCCAGGTCAAGCCCACGCAATGCTGCTTTTATACCTGCACTATCGCCATCATAAATAATGGTATTGATACCCGATAAAGAAGATCAGGATAGTTATGTAAATAAGATCGGGGCTGA
>JANNBU010000315.1:0-1670 GCA_031385805.1 Ferruginibacter sp. | reverse complement strand
ACAAACACGAAGTAGTGCCAACGATATAGTATTTTTTTATTCACTATAAAACACAAGTATCATGAGTTTGATGACTTTGTTAACTGAAGTTGGTTTTTCCCACATGGGTGGAGCAATAGGTGCAGGCCTTGCAGCAATTGGTGCCGGTATTGGTATCGGACAAATTGGTAAAGGCGCTGTTGAAGCTATTGCCCGTCAACCGGAAGCATCCAATGACATTCGTGCAAACATGATCCTGACTGCTGCATTCGTAGAGGGTGTTGCCCTTTTCGCAGTTATCGCAGGTTTATTGGCTGTTTTGAAAGCCTAATTGCACAACATCATTACTGCATCTGAAGCACAGGGCGGAGGATGCAGTAATATTTAAAAAAATCAGCGGTTGTAAGCCGCAAATCATACATCAATAAATCATACATAATACTATGGATCTTTTATTACCACATTTAGGATTGATCGTTTGGACGATCCTCGCCTTCTTAGTTGTATTATTCATTTTAAAGAAATACGCCTGGGGCGCCATCTTAAAAGGATTGAACGACCGGGAAGCAAATATTGCCGATTCAATTGCTACTGCCGATAAAGTAAGAATGGAAATGTCGCAGCTTAAGAGTGAGAATGAAGCTTTGCTGGTGGCTGCACGTGAAGAAAGGGCCATGATGTTGCGTGAAGCAAAAGATATAAAAGATAAAATGATCAACGACGCTAAGGATGAAGCAAAGGTTCAGGCAACAAAGATCATTACTGAAGCACAGGCATCTATTCAAAACCAGAAAATGGCTGCGCTAACCGATATTAAGAATGAAGTTGGTAAAATGGTTATCGAGATCAGCGAAAAGATATTGAGAAAAGAACTGGCCAACAAAGGAGAGCAGGAAAATTATATTAAGCAGTTGGCTGAGGATATTAAATTAAATTAAAGCCATGGTTCGTGGCCACATGGTTCGTGGCCATGGTTCGTGTCTCACGAACCATATCCGAACCATATCATATCAATAAAAAAAATGAACAATCCAAGATTAGCAGGAAGGTATGCAAAGAGTTTGCTCGACCTGGCAATTGAACAAAAGCAGCTGGATGCTGTGTATAGCGATATAAAATTCCTGCGTGGCATTTGCAAAAGCAATCCCGATTTTGTGGCGTTGCTTAAAAGCCCTGTTATCAAAGCTGATAAGAAAGAAAAGATCATTGAATCCATTACCAATGGAAGGGTAGCTGCACTTACATCATTGTTTATTCAATTGCTTGTGCGCAAAGCAAGGGAAAGCAACTTACCCGAAATAGTTCATGCATTTGTTGAACGATACAATAAGTTGAAAGACATTCACCACGTAAAGATCACTACAGCAGTGGCAATGAGTGTTGATGCAGAGCAGGTTATTTTAAGCAAGGTAAGAAGCAATACACCCATTCAAAATATAGAACTGGAAACACTGGTAGAAGATGAATTGATCGGCGGGTTTAAATTGGAAGTAGGAGGAACGCTGGTTGACGCTACTATTTTAAGGGATCTGAATGATGTGAAAAAGCAATTTAAGAACAACGAATACATACAGCAACTGCGGTAATATATACTTACTAAATAATTAAAAGGCTTCACATTATTTGTGAAGCCTTTTCTTTTTGTTTAATATATTGTTGACTTTTTTGTAAGAGTTGAAGGCAATGCTTTT
>JANNBU010000313.1:0-5599 GCA_031385805.1 Ferruginibacter sp. | reverse complement strand
GTGTGTAGCTACCACGACGGGTAGGTGGTGGACGCACGATTTTACCCAATTCTTCAATCCTCTATACCGACGCCGTGGCCTGGTCTTTTGACCAGCCACGATTCTATGGGTTTCTATTTTTAATATTCAATGTTACCGGCTGGTGAAAACACCAGGCCGGGGCGGAGAGCAAGAACCAAGACGGGTTAGGGACGGGTGTAAGTTTTTACTCATTTTTTAATCATGAATACCGATGCCGTGGCTTGGACTTTTGACCAGCCACGATTCTATGGGTTTCTATTTTTAATATTCAATGTTACCGGCTGGTGAAAACACCAGGCCGGGGTGTGGTTAGCAACCAAGACGGGAAGGGGGTGGACGTACGTTTTTACGCCAACTGGCGCAAGTGTTCCCGTCTAAAATCTAAGTATTTTTTGATTAGTTTGAAGGGATCACTTGATGACTTTTTAAGAAAGCAGGTCTGTGACCGGTGTTTAGAAATCTGATCATCAATTTTACTCTACCGTTAATTAGGAACAAATAACCAAAAAGTTGAGTAATGGTATTCCGTACAAGTGAGTGACACAACAATGCCGCACATAGCTGTAAAAGCTGGTAAACAAATAAAAGAACCTGGTCATTGATCGGCTTCCTTTTATTATACATGTTTTATGTTTTCTATGTGCCTATGTGGTTCAATTTAATGGGTATTGGTTGTGTAGGACAGGAAACAGAGCGAAGAATATTGAACCTGCCTTTGCCGGCAGGCAGGCAAGGAACAGGGAATTTCCAACAAGGAAGTGGGGCTGTGTGCAAATAAGTGATTGCTCTCTATTAGGAAGATTGCTTCGTTCCTCGCAATGACGAAAAAATACGCTAATTTCGCCCCTCAAAACGAAGGAACGCAGTACATGAAGAACATCCGAAATTTTTGCATCATTGCACATATAGATCACGGAAAATCCACCCTGGCAGACAGGCTTTTACAAAGCACCAATACCATCAGTGAAAGGGATATGCAGGCGCAGGTGCTGGATGATATGGACCTGGAAAGGGAAAAAGGCATTACCATTAAGAGCCACGCCATACAGATCAATTACCCATACAAGGGCGAGGAATATGTACTGAATCTAATAGATACACCAGGCCACGTAGATTTTAGTTATGAAGTGAGACGTGCGCTTGCTGCCTGCGAAGGCGCCTTGATTTTGGTGGATGCAAGCCAGGGCATTCAAGCCCAGACCATCAGCAACTTATACCTTGCTATTGACAATGATCTTACGATAATTCCAATCATCAATAAGATAGATATGGAAGGCGCTATGATTCCCGAAGTTACCGACCAGATCATTGAACTGATCGGTTGCAAGGAGGAGGATATCTTATTGGCCAGCGGAAAAAGTGGCATCGGTATTGAAGAGATATTAGCCGCCATCATTGCACGCATACCGGCACCGAGCGGTGATCCGAATGCTCCGTTACAAGCATTGATATTCGACAGCGTTTACAATTCCTTCCGCGGCATCATTGTTTATTACCGCATTTTCAACGGCACATTGAAGAAGAATGATAAGATCAAGTTCAGCAATACCGGGCTTGAATACGGCGCCGATGAAGTGGGGATATTAAAAATGGGACTCTCGCCACGCAATGAAGTAAGAGCAGGAGACGTGGGTTATATCATCACCGGTATTAAAGTGGCCAAAGAAGTGAAAGTAGGTGATACCATAACGACTACGGTTAACCCCGCACTTGAAGCGATCAAAGGTTTTGAAGATGTAAAGCCGATGGTTTTCGCGGGCATCTTCCCCGTAGAGACAGATGCTTTTGAAGAACTGCGTGATTGCATGGATAAATTGCAACTGAATGATGCTTCACTCACATTTGAATTAGAAACCAGCCAGGCACTTGGCTTTGGATTCCGTTGCGGGTTCCTCGGCATGCTGCACATGGAGATCATTCAGGAACGTTTGGAAAGAGAATTCAACCAAACAGTTATTACAACTGTACCCAACGTAAGTTTTATTGCCACTACCAGTAAGGGTGAAGTGGTTACGATCAACAACCCCACCGAAATGCCCGACCCGACAAGGATCGATCATATTGATGAACCTTTTATCCGGGCGCAAATGATCAGCAAACCGGAATACATTGGTAACATCATGACGCTTTGTATTCAGAAACGTGGCATACTCATCAACCAGGGATACCTTACCCCAACACGTGTTGAACTTACTTTTGATATGCCTTTAACAGAGATCGTATTTGATTTCTACGATAAATTAAAAAGCATGACCCGTGGTTATGCAAGTTTTGATTATCACCCGATAGAATACCGTGAAAGTGATATTGTAAAGATGGACATTCTATTGAACGGTGAAAAAGTAGATGCACTGAGTGCATTGATACATCGTGCCCGTGCACAGGAATTCGGCCGCAAACTTTGTGAAAAATTAAAAGAATTATTACCCCGCCAACAATTCCAGATAGCCATACAGGCAGCCATAGGTGCTAAAGTAGTGGCACGTGAAAATATCAGCGCCATGCGCAAAGATGTTACGGCAAAATGTTATGGTGGTGATATTAGCCGTAAGCGTAAACTGTTAGAAAAACAGAAGGAAGGAAAGAAAAGGATGAAGCAGATTGGGAATGTGGAAGTGCCACAGGAGGCGTTTTTGGCTGTATTGAAGTTGAATGATTAACTCACACTGTTTGAGGTTTGAGGTTTGAACTATTTTTCTTTCTTAACAGGCACAGGTTTTACCTCGAGATCCTTTTCATTACCCTTCAGCTTATTGTAGTCTATCTCACCCTTATCATCGCGGATGGTTTTTTCAAGTGGTACGTTTGGATCACGTGTTTTATAATTTCTTACATTATCAATAAATACCCATTTGCCATTTATCCATCTAAAACCTTCAAAATCGCCGTCGGTGATGTAGGTCCACTTTTTTTGAGGTTCCTTTGTTTCTGATATCAGGTGTTCTACTATGATGAGCCCCATCTCTTCATCATAATTCAGTTTGGCCGCTGATTCCTTTTTATATTCCATGATATAACGTGCAGGGTTGTGTGAAACCAGGCTGTTGTTTGGAATACTGAAAAAACGCCCGCCAAACATTGGTTTACCTTCTACAAAATCCAATACTTCAATTACTTTTTTATTGCTGCGGATGTTGTTCTCATCAAATCCAAGCAAAGTATAATAAGGATGGCCCTGATTTGTAGTTAGAATGATATTGTAATAAACGGCACCGATCCACCCATAGTTATTGCCCACGGTATCGGCAGTATTTTCTGTAATATCTGACTTATCTATGAGCGGGAAAAGTTTTAAAGAACCATCAGCCGTTCTTAACTGGATGGCCCCATGCTGGCGTATGACATTTTCATTGATGACCATCTGCCAGGTGAATATGCGGAAACTGCTGTCGGGTGCATATATCCGGGAAATGGTTAACAGGGAATCGAAGGGATGATAAAATGAATTTTTTGTTGCGAGTGCCCGAACGAAGATCTTTGTAAAGATGCTGTCAGCTTTAAACCTGTCGGCAGCATTGATGCCTTCAATGATCCTAAAGGCGTGTGTTTTTAGGGAATCTTCTTTTTGTACTAATATTTTTTGATCGGGTTTGCTGATGCGTTGTGCATTCAAAGCAAAAGTTATGGATAGCAAAAAAATGAGGCCCGTGAAAAATTTCATGGAATAAATTTAGGCAAAGAATTTTTAATGCATAATCTGGCTATAGTTTAATGCGGAACTTTAACTAAAACTTACGACTTGCCTGGATTTTGAAACACAGCGGCACAGAGACACAGCGGCACGGAGAAGAAATACATCAGTTGATTTTTTGGTTTACTGCGTGTCTCTGTGCCGCCGTGTCTCTGTGTTCCAAAACATTTATTCCTACTAAAAAAAACGAAGCATCACAAAGAAATACAAGAAGCAAATGCAAGGAGTGAATCACAGACCGCATCAATGCGTTTATCCTTTAAATCAACATCAGGGCGGGTAGTGGGGAGGAAGACTGTATATACACCGAGGTTGCGGCCAAATTCCATATCACTGATGGTATTACCAACCATGATGGCTTTTGTAAGATCAATATCCGGAAATTGTTTTGCCGCCTGCAATCCCATGCCGGGGTTTGGTTTGCGGTAAGGGCTGTCATCGTCCAGGTCGCTGCAATAAAAAATGGCATCAATGCGACCGCCTGCTTTTTCTATCTCACGTTCCATGTTTGCATGAATGGTATGGAGGTTATCTAATTTTGTCAATCCTTTTCCCACGCCTTTCTGGTTGGTAACAACAATGATATGGCGAAATGTTGAAGCAAATATTTTCATGGCTTCCTTCACACCATCATAGAATTTAAACTCATCCCAGGTATGGATATAGTCTTTGTGTTTTTCGTAATTGATAACGCCGTCGCGGTCTAAGAAGAGGGTCCAGGAGTTATCTATTTTGTTTAACGGTAACATGAAGCTGTCGTTTTTATAGATGCAAGGTACAAGATACAGGATACCAGATACCAGATACAGAATTTTGACTTTGCAAAATAGCTTAAACTTTGAAACGAACGGACTTATCCGGTATCCTGTATCTGGTATCCGGTATCGGCCATTTACAGTCATGAATGTAATTCTCTACCTGCTCTCTCAAGGTCTTCCGGAATTCCGATATCAATAAAATACTCGTCCTGGACTAACCCCATCATTTTTTGTGTGGTACAATAAGTTTCCAGGTAATCTTTTTCAAAAGAGAATTTGGCGGGTAAATTCAATTCTAAAAATGAATTTACATTCAATGCATATACACCGCCATTGATCAACCCTTGTTTATAAAATTGTTTTTCCTTGAATGATTGTATGTAACCATCTTTATTGATGTCAATCACACCATACCTGTCGAAATTGTGCATGGGTTTTAAGGCCAGTGTGCAGGCAGCATTGTTCTGCTGATGAAAAGATAAAAGTTTATTTGTATTGATCTTAAACATGGTATCGCCATTTAAGACAAGTATATTTTCTGCCGTTGTTTTTTTGCATGCAAGCTGGATAGCGCCGCCGGTACCTAATGGTTCCTCTTCAATGGATAACTGGTAATTTAATAACGGATAATTTTTTAAGACCCATTCTTCAATGATCTCATGCATATATCCAAGGGAGAAAATAAAATTATCAACTCCCTGTTCCTGCAGGTAATGAATAACATGATGTAAAAAAGGATTTCCTGCAACAGGGGCCATGCATTTGGGTAGATCGGGTACGGCTGAACGTAAGCGGGTACCGAGGCCACCGGCGAGAATGATGCATTCACACCCCCTGAAGGGTGAACTGTTTAACTCTGTACTTGTAGAATCTTCATGCATTTAAAAAACTTTGATTATTAGGGACCAGGTTCCCCCTTTAGGGGGCGGAGGGGGTGTTGTTGAAATATTGTTCTTCCACCAACTGACAAATAATATGCCCCAACAAAATATGACTTTCCTGTATCCTTGGTGTATCGGTTGAAGGAACGTTTATTAAAAGATCAGAAATGTCTTTCATCTTTCCACCAGAAGCACCGGTAAAAGCGATGGTGGTCATGCCTTTTGCTTTGGCAGTTTCAAATGCTTTT
>JANNBU010000281.1:0-1700 GCA_031385805.1 Ferruginibacter sp. | reverse complement strand
AAGTAAAATTTGTGGTTTCTTAGTGTCCATTGTCTGGTGGTTTTATTATTGGTGACAAATAAAGTTAAAGCATTTCGGGGGTTAAAGAATCCGGGACGAATATTTTGTTAAATCCCGCCGTTTCAACCATTTTGTTCTTTGCTTTTGCTTTATAGTATAAAAACTGTGCCATGCCGGTCGGGAATGGCGATTTAATTGTTTTTTGCAACGATGTTATGGCGAAAATGATACCTGAAATGGGAATGTTTTATTCTGCTGTAAGTAGCTGTGCTGATGCCGGAGAAGAAGTAAGATTTATAAACAACTAAAACTTTTAAATTAACTTTCAGCCAAATTTATTCAGATGCCAGACCCCGCAAAATTCCTCGAAACAGTAAAAGCAGGCTACACCTTCAAAGGCGAATGTTTTAAAATAGGCGGAGCCATGCTTGATGGAGCTGTAGTCTCAGGTGCAGATGTATTGATTCCCTTAAAAACGATGAACCGCCACGGCTTGATAGCTGGTGCAACCGGAACCGGAAAAACAAAAACCCTGCAAATGCTGGCCGAAGGATTGAGTGATGCCAGTGTGCCGGTGCTGCTGATGGATATTAAAGGCGATCTGAGTGGTATTGCTGCTGCCGGAACAGTGAATGATAAAATAACAGACCGCTGTCAGAAATTAAATATAGATTTCAAACCGATTGCTTACCCGACAGACTTGTTGACCTTGAGTAATCAGAAAGGCGCAAGATTAAGAGCAACCGTAAGTGAGTTTGGTCCGGTATTGCTTTCCAAAATTTTAGGATTGAATGATACACAAGGGGGCTTTGTGGCCATGATATTTAAGTATTGTGATGATAAGAAGTTACCGCTGTTGGATTTAAAAGACTTCATCAAAGTGTTGCAGTTTGTGGGCGACGAAGGCAAGGCTGAAATGGAAAAGGACTATGGAAAGATTTCTACAACATCTGTAGGAACTGTTTTAAGAAAAGTAATTGAACTGCAACAGCAGGGTGCTAATGTTTTCTTTGGCGAAAAAAGCTTTGAAGTGGATGACCTGATGCGCATCAATGGTGAAGGCAAAGGAATGATTTCTATTGTAAGGGTTACGGACTTGCAGGACAGACCCAAACTGTTTTCTACGTTTATGTTGCAGTTATTAGCTGAACTATATGCTACCTGTCCGGAAGAAGGGGATATGGATAAACCAAAACTGGTAATGTTTATTGATGAAGCTCATCTTATTTTTCAGGAAGCCAATGATGCATTACTTCAGCAGATAGAAACAATTATAAAACTGATTCGGTCAAAAGGAATCGGAATCTTTTTTTGCACTCAAAATCCGATGGATGTGCCGGCAAGTGTATTGGCGCAATTAGGTTTAAAAGTACAACATGCTCTCAGAGCTTTTACGGCGGCTGACAGAAAAACAATTAAACAAACTTCTGAGAATTATCCGGAAACAGAATTTTATAAAACAGAAGATTTAATTACCCAACTTGGCATTGGAGAAGCATTAATAACCCTGCTGAATGAAAAAGGAATTCCCACACCCCTGGTCCATTGTATGCTGCGGCCACCCCAAAGCAGAATGGATATTTTATCTGAACCTGAAATAGATTCATTAGTCAGCAAATCAAAAATTGCTGCTAAATATAATAAAGTAGTAGATAGCGAAAGTGCCTATGAGATATTGACTGAAAAATTAAAAGAAGCTG
>JANNBU010000280.1:0-5987 GCA_031385805.1 Ferruginibacter sp. | reverse complement strand
TGGCCTCTTGTGGTAAATATCCAATACCCATCTGCGCCCTTTTATACATAGGGAGTTTTGTAATATTGAGTTCATTTAAAAACACATCTCCGGAATCAGGTTTGATCAAACCAACAACCTGGTAAAATGAAGTGGTTTTGCCGGCACCATTTGGGCCAAGTAAACCAACGATCTCTCCCTGGGATACATTAAAAGTTACATTTTTTACAACCGTACGGCTGCCGTATGATTTTACAAGGTTCTTTGTTTGAATAGTAAGGTTCAAATAAAAATATTTTGAACAAATTTAAGCATAGTTACGTTAACCACTTTTTTGAGCTTGGTCATTTCCAATACCGCCAACACATTGTCTTCAACGCTAAGTTTTCTGAAAACACTGGCCTCTTGTGGTAAATATCCAATACCCATCTGCGCCCTTTTATACATAGGTAGTTTTGTAATATTAAGATCGTTTAAAAAAACTTCCCCTTCATCCGGCTTTACCAGGCCAACAACCTGGTAGAATGAAGTGGTTTTACCGGCACCATTAGGGCCAAGCAAACCAACTATTTCGCCCTGCGTTAAGTTAAATGACACATTCTTTACAACAGTACGGCTGCCATAAGATTTTACAAGGTTTTTTGTTTGTATGGTTAAACTCAAGCTATTATTTTTTTTACAAAAATAAGCTATACAAAGCAGTGTAAGCTGCAAACCCCGGTATTATGAAAACTTTGGGTGATCCTTTTGCTTATAATATGAACATTAATCCATCCCTTTTATCCGACAAATTAGAAAAATAGAAACTATTCTTGTAGCTTGGTACTGTTGCTGATCAGAAGATACTTTCTTGTTTTTTTTGTTTTACTCCATTTTCATGGATGGGGACAGACACCTATTTACATCCGCTTTCAAAAAATTGAAGGCCTTTCACAAAACACGGTTTTTAAAATTTCACAAGACAAACAGGGATTTCTATGGCTGGGGACAGGCGATGGGCTTAACCGGTATGATGGCATCGGTTTTAAAATATACAAACCCTCCTCATTTATGGGCGGATCTATTACCGGTAGGGTGATCCGAAACAATATCGTAGAGGACGAGTCCAACCGTATATGGCTTAGCACAGAATCCGGGCTTCAGTACCTGGATAAAAAAACGAACCGTTTTCATTTCCTTGTTCCTTTTAATGATACCTTAAAATATATAAATGGGCTTTTGCACCCAATCACTCAAATCAAAGAAACATTTTGGTTTGGGAAAACAACTACCGGTATCCTATCTTATAACTTACACACAAAACAATATCATTTATACCCTTTTCCGGGAGCCAAAAAAGATCCGATAAAATTCCTTGGCGATAACGGTATTTATGATGGCAATGGCAATATCTGGATCAGCCAGCAGACAGGGTTATTCTGTTTTAACATTATCACAAAAAAATGGGCCGTCTTCCTCAAGAGCGGTAACCTATCATTGAACAGCTGCATCAGCGGAGAAATCTTATATATTGTTACTGCGGATGGCATTGTATTGTTTAATGTAAAAACTTATTCCTTCCGCCTGGTTAAAAGAAGGAAGCCTGGTGCAAATATCAGCTGTATCGCAAAAGATCATAGCAATAATATTTGGATCGGTGACCTTTCCGGGAATATTTTCAAGCTTAGTAAAGATGCTGACAGCATACTATATACAGGAAACATTAATGGTACTGAAGGGAATATTTTCCCTGTATATGATCTGTTCTTTGATGCATCGGATATTCTGTGGATAGGCACCGATGGAATGGGTTTACTCAAAGCCGATATGCAACCCCCTGATTTTAATATTTTTCCTGAAAAGGAGAAGGGAGAAGATGTTTTTGTCAAGAGTATTTATGAAGACAGTCGTGGTATCATTTGGCTGGGAACTTTCGGTCATGGCATATTACAGTTGAACAAAACAACGCATGCAGTAAGTAAACTTGATGCGCTGATCTTTAACAAAAAAGAAACCAGTAGTGCAGACCTTATTTCTTTTATTAGGGAAGACCAGTTTCAAAATATATGGGTTGGGTATGGCAATAAGTTGTATTGCAGGAAACGCAATTCAACATTGTTTAATGAGATCGAAATTCTCATAACGGGAAGCCGAGACAGGCTAAAGGTAACGGGTATGGTCGCATTTAAAGACCAATGGATCATTACTACAACTCTTGGAAATTTTAGACTGGCTGTTACGAAAGTATTTGATGATATTAAATTAACCCCTGATCCTACACCGGCTGATTTTACATTTGCTCATTCTATTGGAATGGATAAATATATCCTGGGATACCGGGAAGGCGGCTTGCATTTATTTACAGAACATAAAGGAATATGGCAGCATAAAAAACTGCTTATCAATAATACGGGCTTTAAGTGTCTATATGCAGACTCTAACAGGAACTTGTTGTGGTTTGGAACAGATAAGGGACTAATGGTCTTTAACCAGGAAAGGGAAACATATAAATTATTTACAGAAGAAGATGGATTAGGTAACGGTTTTGTATATGGCATTTTAGAATCAGGCGGGGAACTTTGGCTCAGCACAAACGGAGGGATTTGCAATGTTAAAGTCATCTCAAAAAACAACAATGATTTTCCGGAGATCATTTGCCGCAACTATAAACAAAAAGATGGTCTACAGGCAGATGAGTTTAATAGCGGTGCTTTTTTAAAAGACAGGGATGGGATGCTGTATTTTGCAGGTATTAATGGTGTCAACTGGTTTGATCCCAAATCAATAAATCCTGATAAAAAAATTACCCGCCTGGCTATTACACAGTTACTGGTGAATGATTCACCGGCAGACAGCGCTCTTTCACCTGAGTACACCAAAAACCTGGTACTGAACTATTCGGAGAATAATCTTTACCTGCAGTTCCGGGCATTGGAATTCAGTAATCCCGTTAGCCTTAGTTATGCATACAAACTTTCAGGGTGGGACAAAGATTGGATTTACAGTAAAACAAACAACGAGGTGCGCTATAATAACCTATCCCCGGGTGATTATATTTTTTATGTGAAGGCTTCTAATGACGATGGCGTATGGATGGATGAACCTTACTCCGTCAATATCAGTATTCACCCTCCCTTTTGGAAAAAATGGTGGTTCTATTTATTGGAGCTTTTTTTAGTAAGTGGGCTCATTATCTGGATCACCCGAACAATCACACAAATGAAATTGAAAAAAGAAATTGAAAAATTAGAACGCCAAAAAGCTTTATCAGTAGAACGGATGCGTATATCACAGGAAATGCATGATGATATTGGGGCCGGGCTTACACAAATAAGTTTGATAAGCGAATCGGCGAAGCTGCATTCTTTGCCCGGCAATAATATTAAAAATGAGCTGGATGATATTGCATCTACATCTCGTCAGCTGGTAGATAATATCGGTGAGATCATCTGGGCATTAAATCCGCAACACGATAAGCTGGATATATTATTGGCTCACCTGCGTGAACAACTTCACAAACTCATTGAGTATGCTGCCATTACATGCAACATAAATTTTCCGGATGAAATACCCGTTATTGAATTGAATAACCAGCAACGGCGCAATATTTTATTAGTAAGCAAAGAGATCGTTCACAATTCCATCAAACACAGCCAGGGCAAAACCCTTTCTATTACTGTTGTTTTACAAAACAAGGAATTGTTGTTTGATATATCCGACGATGGAATTGGTTTTGATGCGGCACGCATGCACAATGGCAATGGATTAAGAAATATCCGGCAACGGGTGAATGAAATCGGGGGCTGCATCCAAATTCAATCTGAGCCCGGTACGGGTAGTAGATTTATTTACAGTTTTCCTTTATAATAATCTTGTGTAAACCGCCCGGCCAATACTACTATATTCACATTGCCGGAACGCATTATATTCAGCATATTTGAATATAAATGATTTGTCCGGTCAGAAACCGTTGTGTTTCATAATCCAAGATCATGTAGCAAGCCGGTTATTGAGCATACCTTCAATTAATGAGAAATGATAAACAGTGCAACGGATATATTAATACATAACCCAATGGTTTTTAAATTAAACAGTATAGCGATCATTGAAGACGACCCCAAGATACGCCAGTACCTTGCCCGGGAAATTCAGTTGCATATTGATGTAAAGGAATTTCGTTTATTTGGTAACGCAGAAGATGCCATGAAAGCGTTAACACATGATCCTGCAGATATTGTTTTATTTGATGTACAGTTGCCTGGAATGAATGGAATAGAATGTATGAGACGGTTAAAGATCATTCATCCACGAATGCAATGTATGGTACTAACGGTATATGATAACCCCGATATTGTTTTTGAGGCCCTGAAAGCCGGTGCCATCAGTTATCTTTTGAAATCAACTCCATCAAAAAAGATACTGGAAGCTATTGAAGAAGTGTATCATGGCGGCAGCCCTATCAGCAGCCAGATAGCCCGCAAAGTGATTGAGGCTTTTGCCATGAAACAAAATATAAATGATTATTTCCAGGACCTGAGCCGCAGGGAACAGGAAGTGCTGGAAAAACTTGCAAAAGGATACCGTTATAAAGAGATCGCAGATATATTATTTGTGAGTATAGAAACAGTAAGAACACATATTCGTAATATTTATGAAAAGTTACAGGTAAACTCACGGGTGGAGGCTTTGAAAAAAACAGGTCTGATATAACTCATTCTTTTTAATTTTTTAAACCATCTTCTTTTTCAAAAAATAAAAAAACATTATGAAAAAAATATGCCTGCTATTAGTTGTTATCATTTCTCCAACCGTCCTGTTGGCACAGAAAAAGACCGCGGGGGAAACAAAATCAATTGAAACACCAAAGAAAAATATTATAAAAATAAACCTGCCCGCACTGGCATTAAAAAATATCACGTTACAATATGAAAGGGCTATTGCAAGAAAAGTTACCCTTGCAGGTACGCTCAGGTTTATGCCCAAAGGAAGCATTCCTTTGAAAAGTACTTTTATTAACCTGGCCGATGACCCCGAAACAGAACGCCAGATCAATAACCTGAATGTAGGAAATGTTGCATTCATGCCCGAGCTGAGGTATTACCTTAGCAAAAAAGGCGCTTTCCGTGGATTTTACTTAGGCCTGTTTGCAAGTATCGCAAAATATAATGCCAACCTGATCTATGAATATGATGATGACGGAACCACTAAAACCATTCCAATGAGTGGAAGTATTACCGGTATTACCGGAGGACTAATGATTGGCGCCCAGTTTAAGCTGAGCAAGAAACTATTTTTAGACTGGTGGATCCTGGGCCCTAATTATGGAAGCTCAAATGGAAAGATATCTGGCCAGCAAACCATGGACCTTGATGAACAGCAATCACTCAAAGACGACCTCAATAAGCTGGACGTTCCGCTTACCAAATTCACTTATGAAGTGAATGGCAATGGCGCTACCATAAATTTTAAAGGACCCTGGGCAGGATTAAGATCCGGGATATGCATTGGTTTTAGATTCTGATAAACTTATTTTGTTTGTTGGCCCGTTGAAATAATACTTCAACGGGTTTTTTTATGACAGGAATTACTACTTTTTTCACATTGCATTCATTGGGCAGATGCACTTAATTTGTAATCAAGGTCGGCTACACGTAAAATATATTCGTTAAAAAACTAAAACAAATAATTATGAAAAAAATGTCTTTTCTTTTGGCTATAATGGCTATGCTTGCTTTTGTTTCTTGTAAAAAAGACAAGGATCCTGAAACCCCTTCTTACACTTGTGTAGCCTGTAAAACTGTTCCTGATGCACTTGCTGCAAACAACAACAGCAGTAAGGGTATTTATAAAGGTGTACTGGTAGGCTCTTCCGGTACAATTATGTTTGATATTGCAAACAACGGAACCGCTATTACTGCCGTTATGGTAATTGATGGTATAACGGTAAACCTTAGTTCTGCCGTTACATGGGTAGCAGGGCAAATTTATATTGGTGATTTTACCGGAACCCTGAATGGTTTACCTGTTAC
>JANNBU010000276.1:0-8178 GCA_031385805.1 Ferruginibacter sp. | reverse complement strand
TGAAAAAGACTGGTGATAAAAGCACGTCATTGCAAGGAACGAAGCAATCTTGTTCTTACAGGTAGATTGCTTCGTTCCTTGCAATGACGGATTCATATTGGGGTAATACCATATTTTCGTTATTCCGGCCCATCAAATTATCCTTTACTCTCCTTCATATCTTATCTTTGCCATTCAAACTAACTAAGCAATAATTTATCATTCATGCAATTATATTGTGAATCTTTAACGGAGTATAAAAGGCTGCTGACAAGAGAAGTGAAAGTTGGAAAACTGTTGATGGGGGCTAATCACCCAATCCGTGTACAGACCATGACCACAACCGATACCATGGATACGATCGCAACGGTAGAACAATCTATCAGGTGTATAGAAGCCGGAGCCGAATTGGTACGCATAACTGCCCCATCAAAAAATGAAGCTGAGAATCTTCAGAATATTAAAGATGAACTGCGTAAACGCGGTTATGATACGCCATTGGTTGCAGATATTCATTTTACACCCAATGCTGCAGAGATCGCTGCCAGGATCGTGGAGAAAGTTCGGGTAAATCCCGGTAATTATGTTGACAAGAAAAAATTTGAACAGATAGAATATACAGATACAGAATATGCAGAAGAAATAGAACGAATAAGAGAAAGATTTACACCCCTTGTAAAAATTTGTAAGGAATATGGAACGGCTATGCGCATTGGCACCAATCATGGAAGCCTGAGCGACCGTATCATGAGCCGTTATGGCGATACTGCAAATGGTATGGTGGAAAGTGCCATGGAATTTTTGCGTATTGCAAGAAGTGAGGATTATCACAATATTGTTTTGAGTATGAAGAGCAGTAACCCACAGGTAATGGTACAGGCATACCGGTTACTCATCAATCACATGATGAATGAATTTGGTGAATGTTATCCTTTACACCTTGGCGTTACAGAAGCGGGAGATGGAGAAGATGGCAGGGTAAAATCAGCCATTGGTATTGGTACATTACTGGAAGATGGTATTGGAGATACGATCAGGGTTTCATTAACAGAAGATCCTGAATTTGAGGTGCGGGTTTGTAAAGACCTGGTGAAAAGATACGACAACCGATCACCGACGACCGATCACCCAATACCTTCGCTGGATAAGTTGCCTTATTCTCCTTTTGAATACAACAGAAGGGAAAGTTTTGAAGTGAGTAATATGGGGCATAAACATGTTCCGGTTGTGATCGCAGATATGAGTAAACTATCTTCGATCAAACCGACCGACCTTGAAGCGATTGGCTATACTTATGATGTTGAAACTGATAAATGGCTTATAGGAGATGCGGCAGCAGATTATATTTTTTGTAACGAGGTGTTGAATTTTGAATTGCCGGGAACATTAAAGGTTTTATTATATCATCAGCAATGGGAAACGGCTTCAGATAAAGAAAAGTATTTACTATTACTGGATACATATGAATATCTTAATGACACCGTATCAAGGTCGGCATCAGTGAATTTTGTAATGATCGATTGTTATAATGGAGGAACTGTTGATAAGGATACAGATAAGATCCTGGCAAAAATAAAAACAGATAGGACCGCGGTTATATGTTTAAGCTCTCCCAACAGCAATAGCATGCAGAGTATTCGAAGGATGTATATTGAACTGATAAAGAATGATGTAAAAAATCCTGCCCTTGTTATTTGCGACAGCAGCCATGCTACAATGGATGAAAGTCTTATCCACTATGCAGTTGAAACAGGCGCTTTACTCATTGATGGATTTGTTGATGGTATTTGTTTGGGTTATCATTATGGAAACAATACCATTGCCCCACAAACAAAAATATTGAACAGCATTGCATTTGGTATTTTGCAGGCGGCCCGGACAAGGATATCCAAAACAGAATACATCAGTTGCCCGAGTTGCGGCAGAACTTTATTTGATCTGCAGGAAACCACTGCAAAGATCCGTGCTGTTACCAATCATTTAAAAGGTGTAAAGATCGCTATCATGGGCTGTATTGTAAATGGACCCGGCGAAATGGCTGATGCAGACTTTGGATATGTTGGCAGCGGACCGGGAAAGATAACCCTATACCGCGGCAAAGAAGTTGTAAAGAAAAATGTTGCCAGTGAAGTTGCAGTTGATGAACTGATAAGTTTATTGAAGGAAAGTGATGCCTGGGTGGAAGCAACAGCTATAAATGTATGATATGTGATTTGTGATGTATGATTTCAGTCTGCGGAATATTGTTATTCTGTACAAGAGTGCGACGCCAATAAAGTTCAACAATGCTATAATGCCGGGTAAAAAAATATTCAACCTGCCTGCCGGTAGGCAGGTATAAATCTTCCATATTCAATCCATAAGATGCAAACAGATTTTTTAGTTATAGGCTCCGGTATTGCAGGGTTAACCTATGCACTAAAAGTTGCACAGGATTGCCCGGACAGATCTGTGACCATTCTTACCAAAACTCAAAGCGATGAAACCAATACAAAGTATGCCCAGGGCGGTATTGCGGGTGTAATGAATTTTGACCAGGATAGTTTTTCCAAACACATTGACGATACATTGATCTCCGGTGATGGATTGTGCAACAGGCATATTGTTGAGGTTGTAGTAAAAGAAGGAGTACAACGCATTGAAGAGATCATTAACTGGGGTGCACAATTCGATAAAGAACCCGATGGCGATTATAAACTTGGTAAAGAAGGCGGGCATAGTGAGAACCGTATCCTGCATCACAAAGATGTAACAGGCAGGGAAATGGAACGTACTTTATTAGAAGCCATCAAAAAGTGCAGCAACATAAAACTGATAAGCCATTGTTTTGTGCTTGACCTTATTACACAACATCATCTCGGCTACCTGGTAACCAAATCAACTCCGGATATTGAATGTTATGGTGTGTATGTTCTAAACCTCAGTACAAAAAAAATTGAAAAGATCGTTTCAAAGATCACGCTGCTTGCAACAGGTGGTAACGGCCAGGTGTACAGGAGTACAACCAATCCTGCTATTGCAACCGGTGATGGTGTGGCTATGGTTTACAGGGCCAAGGGCCGGATTGAAAATATGGAATTTATCCAATTTCATCCAACAGCTTTGTATGAACCCGGCATAAGAGGACAGTCTTTTTTAGTTACGGAAGCGGTTAGGGGAGATGGTGGAATATTGAGGAATAGCCAGGACGAAGCATTCATGGAACGTTATGACAAACGCAAAGACCTTGCACCACGTGATATTGTTGCAAGGGCCATCGATAATGAAATGAAAATTAACGGAACCGAATTTGTGTATCTTGATTGCAGGCACATGAGTATGGAAAAATTTGTTGAGCATTTTCCAAACATTTATGAAAAATGTTTGAGCAACGGTATCAATGTTGCAAAAGATATGATACCTGTGTCGCCTGCAGCACATTATAGTTGCGGTGGGGTAAAGACAGATGAATGGGGCCATACTTCTATCAATAATTTATATGCTTCGGGAGAATGCGCCAGCACAGGGCTTCACGGGGCCAACAGACTTGCCAGTAATTCTCTGCTGGAAGCCATGGTTTTTTCACACCGCAGTTATTTATCGGCTGTAAAAAAAATCAGCGGCATACATTTTAATGATCATATACCCGACTGGGATGCAACCGGAACAACAGCACCTAATGAGATGATCTTAATAACGCAGAGCCTAAAAGAGTTAAAATTACTTATGAGCGATTATGTAGGTATTGTGCGTAACAATGAACGTTTGCATCGTGCCAACAAACGACTCGACCTGCTACATGAAGAAACAGAAGCATTGTATCAACGTACAGAAGTATCACCACAACTCTGCGAACTTCGCAATATGATCACCGTAGCTTACCTCATTGTAAAAAGTGCAGAATTCAGGAAAGAAAGCAGGGGATTGCATTTCAATACGGATTATCCCGAAAGGGCTGAGATCTTGCAGAATACAATTTTGTAGCAGGCGGCAAATCTTTTATCAACATAGTTGTGTCACTCACTTGTACGGCATACCGCAATTGAATTTTTTCACCGCAGCGAACAAGAGTAGCTGACCTGCCTGCCGGCAAAGGCAGGGTTTACGCAGAGATTAATAATTTTTCTCGGTATAACCTCAATTTACTTTGCTTCTCTGCGGTTATTTTATTTGTAAATCTAATCGTCACTCATCTGTACTTCTTTATCTTTGCACGTCAATTAAAACAATGTATTATATTATTTACGGGCCGCTTTACCTCCTGTCATTACTACCCTTCTTTATTCTATACGGCATCAGTGATTTTGCTTATTTTATTTTTTACCGCATCATCGGTTATAGAAAAGAAACAGTGCTTAATAATCTTGCCATTGCATTTCCCGAAAAAACAGTAGCAGAAAGAAAAGCAATTGCCCGGCAGTTTTATAAAAACCTGATCGATACATTTATTGAAACGATCAAAATGTTTAGTATTTCTGAAACAGCATTCAATAAACGGGCAGTTGTAAACCTCGATGAATGCAATGCCCTGGCAAGAAAGGGTATAAATATACAGTTTCAAAGCGGCCACCAGATGAACTGGGAATATGTAAACTGGATAACAGCAAAAAAAATCGATATACCATTTGTTGGGGTATATATGAAACTTACCAATAAAAGCCTCGACAGGATATTTTTTAACATGCGTCAAAAATTCGGGACTGTATTGGTGGCAGCAACAGAGTTTAAGAACAGGATGCACCAGGTATTTAATAAGCAATATTCAATAGCACTTGCGGCAGATCAAAATCCGGGCGTTCCGGAAAATGCTTACTGGCTCTATTTATTCAGCAAGCCCGCGCCATTTGTTACCGGTCCGGATAAAGGAGCAAGAAGAAACAGCTCAGCTGTTGTATTTGTAAAATTCATCAAAGTAAAAAGAGGTTATTACAGGTTTGAACCAACCGTTATAACGGAAGATGCCTCCTCTTTAAAGGAAGGAGAACTTACATTATTATATAGGGATTTCCTGGAAGAAACGATCCGGGAGCATCCTGATAATTATTTATGGAGTCACAGGAGATGGAAATGGGATTATAAAGTGGAATATGAAAAGCGGTGGATCGATGCCGTTCCTGCACCCGGCGAAGTTGGTTTGGTAGCCTGAAAAAAGCATACCCTTCATTCGATATAAAATAATTTATACTTTTAATACTCAATTTATACCATGTATTATATCGTATACCCGCTGTTATACCTTTTTTCCCTGCTTCCGTTTTTTATTTTGTATGCTATCAGCGATTTTATTGCATTTCTTATGCGTGATGTATTTAAATACCGCAAAGAAGTAGTGTTGGGCAATATTGCCATTGCTTTCCCTCATAAAACGGAAGCCGAACGTAAAAAAATTGCCCGTAAATTTTACCAGTATTTTACAGATACTTTTATTGAGGTCGTTAAGTGCATTTCCATTTCAAAAGCAACACTGCAAAAACGAAATACCGGAAGTTATGACCTGCTAAACGGGTTGATTGATAAAGGCTGTAATATTAATGTGCTTGGCGGGCACCAGTTTAACTGGGAATATGGCAGCCTGTTGTATTCACTCCATACCAAAATACCCATTTCGGCGATATATATGCCCATCAGCAATAAACTGGTTGATAAAATATTTTATGATATCCGTACCCGTTATGGTGCAATTTTTATAAGTGCTACCGATTTTAAGAACCAGGTAGATGACCTTACAAAGAAACAATACATACTGGCGCTGGGTGCCGACCAAAATCCCGGCAACCCGCAAAATGCTTACTGGATAAATTTCTTTGGAAGGCCAACCCCTTTTGTAACCGGACCCGAAAAAGGCGCTATAAAAAATAATGCCGCCGTGGTTTATGTAGCTTTTAAAAAGATAAAACGCGGTTATTATCATTTCGAACCTTTTCTATTGGCCGAAAATACCGCCAATATGAAAGAAGGCGAACTCACCTGCCTGTATCGCGATGGCCTGGAAAGAGCAATCATTAATGACCCCTGCAATTATTTATGGAGCCATAGGAGGTTTAAGTTTGAGTGGAAGGAGGAGTATGGGGAGGTGATGGGGTAAAAATACTTTATACCTGCTTACAACATTTTAAACTCGGTAATAGGGTGAAGTTCCCATGCCGTTTTTGGTTTGCTACTGGCTGGTCCGGGAATGTTATGTTCATGTTGTTTATCGTAGAATAAAGAACCTATGATTTTAACTTTTGGGCGGTCGAGAAATTTTACATAACCCTCACTGCATCTTTCTGTGTTACCAAGCAATGCAACCACTTTTTCCCTCACAGTTTTTAATTTGGTATAAGCAGGGTCATTGGTTGCAGGTAAGCCACTGCATTCTATATTAAAATATTTAGCGGTGGCTGGATTTTTTGAAGTGCCTATAATAATATGATAATCTTCATCCGTTTCCCTGGCAATGGCATATAAATAAACTGATATAAGCGTAACTACGCTATCTTCTATTTCAATTCTTGGGGATGTACTGTTTACTGATATGGACTCATTATCCAATGCCAGAACCCTGGTAATAAGTTTTCTAAGGCTTGTTCCTGCCGCATTATGAGCAGCTATAGAAGTTTTTGCAGGTTTACGGTAACTGCCATCAAAACGGTTTGCATTATTGCAGTTAGTATTAGTTGCTGTAGCTCTCCTTGTTGAATTGCGTGCGATTCTTCTGCTTGTATTTATGTTAGACACCCTGTTTTGTTCATCTGGTTCAAAAGAAACACGATATGTTTTACCATTGGGGGCTTTATATACCGCTTTGGTCCTTAAAAGAGAGAGATCGGAGATTGTATCCTGCTGTGTATAAAATGAAAGTTCTGATGCTTTAATGGTTGCTGTTAAACAAAAAAGAAACAGCAGCGTAATTATATATTTCATAAAAATAGTTAACGATTTATAAATAGTTTAAGTTTGTGTGGAAGGAGGGGTATGGGGAGATGATAAAATAAGAAAACTGTTCATTCCCATTCTTTACAACTACCAAAGCTTAAATTTTAATAATATTCAATTTTGACTTTTTTGTAGCTTTTAGTTTTAAAGGCCTTCCTACACTTTTAAATTCAGAAGAATATTCGATTTGTAAATTTCCTTTCTTATCTCTAAATTCAATTTCTATCGGGTCAGGGGCAGGTTCCAAAATGATCGATTTGCAGGTAATATTTACTGTACCCTTGATTCTTATTTTTTTAACTTCCTTTGCAATAAAAAATTCTCCTGATTTAATCATTGCATTGTTTAGATCCATATTCGCATCAATAATTTTAACTTCCCCTGGACAATCAATTACTGCACTTTTTTCAGCACCCGTCAAAATAATTACCTGGCCCTTTACATGTACAGCACAAGAGAGGATCGCAAAAAAAAGTATCGTTTTTATATGTTTCATAAAAAATTATTTAATTGTTTGTGCCGGATGCAGCCCCGGTAAAGAGGTTTCGGATGATCATTATATCCAGGTTAAAACCTACCGCAAATTTTGTTTTCCATGCCGTATTCTTCTTCAGTTTAAACTCGTCTTCAGTTACAGGTGTTGATTCAAACTTAAAATTATCAGGCTTATTATAGTAATTTACTTTTCCGTAATGCCATCCAACGAAAACAGAACCTCCCCTTGCAAATTCCCAGTTGAAACCATAAAATAAATTATTAAATGTTTTATCAGTAAATCCAACGCCTATCGCAGGATATATCCTTTCATAAATTTTATGATCTTCCAGGAAATTTCTTCCAGATAACTGATAATCCGGAATATTTTTTAACCTTAATAATTTCTCCACAAGAATGATTGGTGATGTATAAAAAGTTGCCATAGCTGTAACAACCCCTCTGTTACTCCCTTCATTTTCTTTAACAACTTTTTCATTGCTGTTAGAAGGCGATGTCAGTAATTCATAGGTTGGATTTGCTAAAGTTGAATTTACCAGGCCAACGTCTATTGATCCATGATACACTTTCGACATTTTAATAGTATAGGTTTTAAGAATTTGGGTTTCAAATTCTTGCTTTTGGACATGCTGGTCTTTTAAGGCTGTTCTTACTACTTCAAATTGTATATTGGTTGTGGAGGTGCTAAGTAAAAATTCTTTATTGGCCCAGCGGTATTTAACATCAGGTCCATCATTACCGCCCTTGTAAACGAAAGTAGACAATTGTCCTGCATTATTAAATACCAATGCATCCTGGAACTCGCCG
>JANNBU010000272.1:0-6781 GCA_031385805.1 Ferruginibacter sp. | reverse complement strand
AATCTCACCTGGATGCCTGCATGTGGAGACCATACTCGTACATTCATTTTTGTTGCTGTTGCTGTAAAAGGTATATTAGTGAGGAAACCGGTTTGTAAACCGCCTGTTACTGCGGTAACTGTTGTACCTGCCCATAATTCTGCTGTGTTTACTTTTATTACTTTGGCTACTTTATTGGTTGCAAGCGTTGGATCTGTCACAATCGTTGATTGCTCTGCTCCGCCAAAACCTACCAATCCGTAATTTACCGTTGCATCATCAAAAGTTACCGGTAGATCCATTTGCGTTTGAGCAAATGACATTACGGTTGAAAACAATGTAATAAAGAAAATATAGAACTTTTTCATATTCAAATTTTTTTTGCTTGGGATAAGCAGTTAATTGAACCTATAAATAACATTTTTGATATTGGATTCGAAAGCGGTATAACTTTTTTAAATAACAGAAATCAGGGAATCATTTCATACACCCTGATATAATCTACCTCCATTGTTGCAGGGAAAATACTATTGTCAACTCCCTGTACGCCTCCCCAGTTTCCACCTATAGCAATATTCATCAGAATGTGTTGTCTCTTATCAAATGGCCAGACAGTATACCCATTGCCTTCATTGATAAATTCAAAGAATTTTTCTCCGTCGATATAACTCCTGATCGCATAAGGTGTCCACTCAGTTGTGTAAACATGAAAAGCATCTGTAGCATCCGGGATTATTTTAGTACCCGTTTTTTGTGTACCCCGTCCGCCATTGTAAGCAGTAGTATGAATAGTACTGTGAATTTTATTGGGGTCATATCCAACATGTTCCATGATATCAATTTCACCGGAAGCCGGCCAGGTTCCATACAGCTGATCTGAAGACAGCATCCAGATTGCAGGCCATGTGCCGCGGCCTTTTGGAATTTTTGCCCTTACTTCAAACTTTCCATATAAAAAATCGCCTTTACCCTTTGTAACAAGCCTTGCGGATGTGTATTCCTTCCCGGAAAAATTTTCCTTTTTTGCTTCAATAACCAGGTTGCCATTGTCAACACGTGCATTTCCGGTATTCGTATAATATTGTAGTTCATTATTTCCCCATCCCGAACCACCAACATCATAACCCCATTTAGCAGGATCAGGAACACCATTGGTGCTAAAGTTATCTTCCCACATAGGTGTTGTTTCAAAAGACCAGTTTTTATCAACCGGTGGTTCGGAAGGAATGGCCGGCGGAATATCTTTTTTTTCTGTGCAGGCAAAAAATGCGGCACACAACAACGTTATGATTGGGTACATTTTTAAATTATTTTGCATGATAAAATATTTATTATTGTGGAATAAATTTGAATTGAAATACAGTACTGGTTCCGTTACCAGCCCTTAATAGCATTTTATTTGCACTGATCTCAATGATGCGGTAAACATTTTCTGCCGGTATATCTGTTGTTCCGATAAATATGAGTGGTGGTGCTGATGGCAATTGCAGCGTAGCTAATCCTGCCACTCCCCCTGTTGTTGCTCCGAATGTATAAGAAATATCAGTATAGGATCTGTCAGAACCGCAATTATAATTTGGTGTAACATTTCCGCCGTTAAAAGTTGAACCATTTGCATTGTAAGTAACTTTATCGGCTGTAGTAAATGTATAAACGTCATCTGTCTGACAACCTGCATCAAGTGGGCCGCCAGCAAAATATTGAGTAGGATCTGCTTCAGTTCCAACAGTGATTGCATTTGCACCGGGAGTTGGATCAAGTTTCCAGCCCTTGCTGCTGCCACCATTCAAGAGGATATTTATATCGGCAAGCGTTAATGATACTACTTTTTTCATTTTTATTTCCAACTGCTGACCTCCTGTTCCTGTTAATATTCCCCGAATGGTCATTTTATCAGTTGTGTATGAATAAACAGTATACCTGTTAATATCTACTACATCTGTAGTTCCAATAAATGGATTTGTACCACCGGCAACCATATTATCTAAAATTATTTGTGGAAGCTGACCTGGTATACTAACCACTTTAAATTTTTGTGCATTGGGTTTTGGAGCCTGGCAACTGAATCCTGCCTGCGCATCAAATGTTTGTCCGTTTGCATCATATTCAAACTTACCATCTGCATAAAATTTATACAGATCATCTTTCTGGCAATTGGCAGCCGGGCCTGAGAAAAAAACCTGTGTTCCGTCAGGTGACAAAACTTTGATGGCATCTGCATCCGTACTCCAGGTCCAGACAAAATTGTTACACCCGGTTAGTTTATTAAAAAAATCATTCTGGCAGGCATCTATTACAAATATTCTTTTTGCAATCGTGTTGTTTCCATTGGTACCAACAGAAGTTAACTTAACAGTGTATTCTCCTCCGGTAGTATATTGGTGGACGGGATTTTTTTCTGATGACAGCGCCGTATTGTCACCAAAATCCCATTGATATTGAAGCGCTTCTTCGCTTACATTTGTAAACGTTACTTTATAAGCAAAGGGCAAAGTATCCTGCAGGGGAATGATCTGAAAAGTAAAATTTGCAACAGAGGCTGATCCATTAAGGCCCAAAGAATCTTTCCTGCACTGAATAAGGATACAGCTTAATACAATCAGTAAAACGGAAATAAATACTGTTTTTTTCATACAACTTAATTATAGCGTTTATTAATAACCGTCATTTTGAGTGAGGTTTGGATTCTTATCTCTTTCTCCCTGTGGGATTGGCATATACCGGTGCTTTGGCAGAACATTGGTTTTACCCGCAGCCGTCATTACAGTTATAAAATAATTTGGATCGGGATGACGCAGCAGGTCATACCAGCGATGCATTTCAAATCCCAATTCCAGCCTTCTTTCTTTATACATAGCAGCCAGCCATTGAGGTTCGGATAAACCTGCAGGCAATGATGCCAACCCTGCCCTTGCCCTTACCTGGTCTGCGTAAGGCTTTCCCATTGCAGAGCCGGCAGCTTCTGCATAGATCAACAGGATTTCAGCATACCGCATAATTGGTACATTCAATGCACTTCTCCATTGACCATCATCTCCGGTTGTATTATCTATTGGAATAAAATATTTTTTCACATTAAAGCCATAAGGAGATCCAACTAATTGTGCCGGCTGTGTATAAGTACCATAGGTATCACCGGGAATCCATACTGTTCTATTTCTTCTTTGATCTGTAATTGTATTGTAAGTGGTTCCTGTTTTTTCATATTGATCTACAAAATCTTTTGTGGGAACATTCCATCCATAACCAGAAGTCTGAACAACATTTTGTGCCCTTGGGCCAAAAAAAGTATTCATTTTACTTCCGGCACCAAAATCCTGGAATGTTCCGCCGCCACTGCGATACTGCACTTCAAAAACTGATTCCTTTCCATTCTCATTATCCAGTTTAAAATTATCAGCATAGTCAGTCCACAACCCATAACCATAAGTTGCACTGTTATCAATAATTTCTTTTGCCTTTTGAGCTGCATTTACTTTATCACCCAGCGTTAAATAAACACCGGCTAATAATCCTTTTGCTGCACCCGCAGTTGCACGCCCTTCATTTGGATAGGTCGTATTATTTGAAGTATAAGGATTATTATTAGGCAAAAGTGTTTCTGCTACTTTTAAATCTGCAATGATCTGATCATACACTTGTTGTTTGGGAGAACGGGCAATAGTTGATGCTTCCCCGGCAGTAATTACATTGGTATATAATGGAACGTCTCCAAATAAACGAACCAGGTGATAATAATATAAAGCCCGTAAGAATCTTCCTTCGCCCAGGCTTCTCTTTCTCACTGCATCAGTCATCACCGGCACCAGGGGCACCCTGTCTAAAACAAGATTAGCTCTTAGAATACCAAAATAACATTGGGCCCACATCAGGTTAATGATGGGATTGAAAGAATTCATACCAAAATTATCCAGCTCTGCTGTTTCAATTCCATCACCGCCACCTCCGCCACCCAGGTCGGCATCATCACTCATGATATCACCCAGGTGCCAGGCTGCACCGTTATATATTGCAGACAATGGTGTGTAGGTAGCATTTACTGCTAAAACAGCTTCTGTTTCATTCTGGTAATAATTATCTACAGAACTAATAGGAATAGTAGGCTCTATATTTAGCAACGATTCCTTACACTGTGTGAACGAAACACAAAGTGCAAATAGAATTATTAAGTTTTTTAAAAATCTTATTTTCATAAAAAAATGAGTTTATATTTTTTTAAAAATCAACAGTAATACCTGCTAAAAATGTTCTTGCCTGTGGATAAAACCCAATGTCAACACCGCCACCAACTTCCGGATCCATCCCTGTATAGTTAGTAATGGTGAATAGATTTTGAGCACTAACATAGAATTGTGTACGTTTTATTTTCAGGTAATCAGTCCATTTTACAGGAATGTTATAAGCCAGCCTTACATTCTTAAATCTCAGGTAGGAAGCATCTTCAACAAAACGATCGGAAACACGGTTATTACCATTGGGATCATTCAATATAAGTCTGGGCATAGAATTACTCGTACCCGGTGCTGTCCACCGGCTGATCACATCATTTGAATAATTTCCATTACTCACACCTCCCTCGGTGTACCAACGGGTAAAATTCAACACTTTATTTCCCTGGGAGCCTTGAATAAATACAGTTAATTCAAAATTCTTATAAGTAATAGAATTTGTTAATCCATAAGTAAAAGTGGGATTGGAATTGCCGATATTGGTACGGTCTTCATTGTTGATAACACCATCGCCGTTCAGGTCTTTAAATTTAATATCCCCGGGAGCCGTACTAGTTGTAGGATCTGTACCCGCCGTTTGAACTGCGTGATCCTTAATTTCAGCATAATTCTGAAAAATACCTTCTGTTACAAATCCATAAAAGAAATTAACCGGTGGTCCTTGTGTTGTTCTTAAACTTCCGCCAGTGATCCTTGTAAAAACATTATCTATCGGTGCCGATAAGCCTAAAGAAATGACTTTATTTTTATAAGAACTGATTACGGCATTTGTATTCCAGTTAATTGTTTTGCCTGCAATGATCTTACCGTTCAGGCTGATATCAATTCCCCTGTTTTGCATAATACCTGAATTAAAAGGAACCGATTCATAAGTACCGGAAACAAGTGGTGGAGCAACATATAAGATAAGGTCTTTTGAACGACGCTGGTACCAGTCAATTGAAAACCCTAACCGATTACCAAATACACTTCCATCAAATCCGAAGTCCAACTGTTCGTTTTTTTCCCATTTAATATCAGGGTTATAAGAACGGCTTGGAGCCGATCCGCCAACAACACCACCTGAGCCGGTAGAATTTCCAAAAGTATATTGAAATCCCTGGTTAATGCCTGGTAAATATAGATATGGTATAACATTAGGGTTTCCGGTATAACCAAAACTTGCCCTGACTTTTAATTCATCCAGCCATTTAATTTTTTGTAAAAATGGTTCCTCGGTTAAGCGCCATGCGGCTGAAACAGAAGGGAAAGTGGCAAATTTATTTTTGGGGGCAAAATTTGAGCTCCCGTCTTGCCTGATAGAAAATCCAAAAAAGCCCCTGTTGTCAAAGTCATAGTAAATTCTTCCGATATAAGATATTAAACGGAAGTTAACCCCATCTTCTGCGGCATTATAGGTTTGTGATATATCGGTTGCCCTGAAAATTCTGTCATCTAATACGGGAATATTTTTGGTAAAATTTCCCCCGCGGCCTGCGAGTACATAAGAATATTTATTTTCCTGGAATGTATAACCGATTACTGTATTGAATTTATGTTTCCCCCTAATTGTCTTGTCATAAGTCAATGTATATTCTGCGAGGTAATCGGGGTACAATCCTTTTTGAACCGAATAACCGGTTATATTAAATGGCCTTCCCCCGGTGGAAGAAACTGCCGGGCTAAAATTATTTACTTCCTGGTAACTATAGTCGGCACCAAACAATGCTTTGAACTTAAGCCCTTTTAATAAATTTAATTCAGTAAAAATATTACCAGTAATACGGTATTTAACGAATTTATTTTTTGGCACTTCCAATTGATAAATTGGGTTGGGTTCATTAAAACCATCCGTGCTACCATTTCCACCTGCGTAAGTGCCATCTGCATTTCGTGGAGAAACGGTAGGAGGTGCCATCAGCGCCAGTAAAATAACACTGTTAAAAGGAGAATAAGTATCAGTTCCGTACTCAATGAATTTATTCATCGAAAGAGAATTACCAACTTTTATTCTGTCATTAACTTTTATATCGCCATTAAAGCGAAGATTAAAACGTTCAACATCTGTTTTATAAATAATACCATCCTGTTTAAAATATCCTGCAGAAAAAAGGTATTGAGCTTTATCAGATCCGCCGGTTGCAGTAATATTCACATTTTGTATAGCGGCTCTTCGGAAGATCTCGCCCAGCCAATCAGTTCCTTTTCCATACTGTTGTTCAACAGCATTGAAATCTGCCAGTTTTGAAAGTACCGGTAACCCGCTTGCAATCCTTGCCTCACTATTTAATATAGCATACTCTTTTGCATTTAACATGGTTGGCAGGCTCCATGCCTGTTGAATTCCTCTGTATACATCTATATTTAAAGTGGTTTTTCCAGGCTTGCCTCTTTTAGTAGTGATAATGATAACTCCGTTAGAAGCTCTGACACCGTAAATAGAAGCTGCCCCTGCATCTTTTAACACGTCAATGGATTCGATATCTCCTGTACCGAAAGAATTCAATATATTATCAGCTCCCTGTTCAGGCAATGGATACCCGTCAACCACGATTAATGGACTATTTATATTGTTTATAGAAGAAATACCCCTG
>JANNBU010000239.1:0-2080 GCA_031385805.1 Ferruginibacter sp. | reverse complement strand
TTGCCCGTCTTTATCAACTATTTTTAACCGGTAGTAGTTAACGCCTAATGAAGGGTAATAATCCATTAACTGGTAATCTATTCGTGTATTTGAATTTCCCCTGGCATTTACAATACCCATTGATTCATAATTCCTGCCATCATTACTTCTTTCCACTTCAAAATGGCTGCTGTTAATTTCTATTACGGTTGCCCATTGCAGTAATGTTTTACCGGTTTTTTCAGCTGCTGTAAACGCTGTTAATGTAACCTGCACAGGCAAAGGTATGAACTCAAAAGCCCCCAGGTCTGGCGCTAAAGAATAATAAATCAATCCTACATTCAATCCTGCATTTATTAAATCAGAAGACTGGTTTAGTTTTAAATAGTTCAGAAAAGGTAAATTACCATTTGTTTGTCTCTGGCCATCTACCCCAACAGAAGATATATTTAAAAAGTCTGTATTGTTAACAGAAGCAATATTATCCCAGGAGTTATTTGATATATTTGTATACAATCCATCATACTCAAAATCATTGCCTGGTATTTTCTGATTATTATTCCATGACCAGTTATTTTTGAAAATATGAGCGATCCCGACAGACCATCCTGTTCCAAAGGACCAGCCATCATTATCATTCTTATAAGCGATATTATTATAAAACTCCATCCGGGTACTGCGGGCGCTGTCACTATTGGAAGAATATCCCCTGCCCCTGTTTTCAAATGATAAGCAATTATTCAGGAATTTGGTAATTACATTTATTTGCTGCACACTGGCAGGCCCCAATTTAAATCCTTCTCCGTTTCCTGCAATATAATTTGAATCATTTTGAAATACCGCAGGATTATTAATTGTGGGTATTCCTATAGTACCTGAAGAAGGCCCCCATGGTTTATAGCCATTCCAAAAAGACCAGCAATTCTTCATGGTATTGATCCCATTTGTATTTAAGAAATCCCAGCCATCATCAGAACAAAGCCAGGCACGGCAACCGTCAAAAGTATTTCTCGTGGATGAATCACCCCCTGTGCAACTAAACCCATCGCTATTGTCCCATGCATCAGTTCCTCCATCACTGAGGCCGTCCCCGATATGGTGAGCATCACAATTCAGCAGCAGGTTATCAAAGCTGGATTCAATTTTAAAACCGCTACCTCCAATATTATCAATTTCAACAAATTCAATTGTACAATGATTACAGGCATTAAGCGTAAATCCCCGTGATATGCCAATGCCGCCCGCTTTCTGTTTGAGATTTGCAATTCTTATTCCTTTTATATGCACATAGGCGCAATTAAATAATAAAAATGCTTTGGGATCGGTATATGATGGGGTAATGTTACCCAGGTTAAATACAGGGCGTTCCCCGGGATATGCCCATATTTTAATAGGTTTTAAAGATGTACCTGTTAGTCCTTCAATATAAAAATGTACAGCCGCAGCACTATCGGCAGTACTGAAATAAGTACCACCCCGCACATAAACCGTGTCCCCTTCTAATAATCCCGAACTGCAGGCCCTGGCAAGGGTTAACCAGGGTGTAGCTATATTTTGCGCTGCTGCAACTGTGAGGCTGTCATTCCCATTTGTTGCAACATAAAATACCCTTGCTTTTACAAAAAGACACATAAAGAAAAACATAAGGAATAAAAATAATTTTCGCATTTTACTTTAGTTAATGTGAACAATAAATTTTCCTTATGGTTTTTTGGTAAATATAATTTCAGGTGGTTGAGGGAGTCTATGTGTATACAAGTATAATGATCATCTTAGCTACCAGATGAAAACAACAGTTGTGAGCATTCGCATTTAATTTATGCATAGCACTGAAAACAGCAAAAAGCGTTTCAATGAATGAATGCTTATTTAATTATAATTTCTTATGAATTTTTCCAAAACAAAGGCTAAGTTTTGATTTTTAGAAGATATGGTTTTTTTGGGGGGTATTCCTAAAGCAGCATTTGGTTTTACATAAGAATTAATCTTTTTAAAGTCACTGTTTAATTTCAACGCCTGTTAAGAATAAAACTTTGTGTCGTAAATTTATATAATAAAATATACAATTATCAAATATTTAATTTTTATTATGGGTACCCTG
>JANNBU010000270.1:0-1543 GCA_031385805.1 Ferruginibacter sp. | reverse complement strand
CTAATGATCTCACCGCTTCCGGTGCAAATGCGATGTATGATGTCGGTATTTATGTACAGGATATAGATGGTGTTACGATAAAAGATAACCTGGTGGCAAATCTTATTGGTACCGATTCTTATGATGACAAGGGGATTTGGCTTGCCACCGGAGTTCGTAATTCGAGTGTGTTGAATAATAAAATAACCAACCTGAACTATACGGGAACGGGTGGATATGGCGCATATGGTATTTGTGTTACAACAGGTGTTATCAATGCCAATATTCTTGTTGCAAATAATATGATCGCAAATATTTCAGGTGATGGCTTCAATTATACCAGTGCCAGCTTTGCTCTGGATAATCCTATTGGCATAGCATTATTTACAACACAATCAGGCATACAACTCTATCATAATTCTATTAATTTAGGAACAACCGGTTTTACAAATACTTTAAATCAATCCAACGCTGTCTCTGTAGGTATATGGCTTTATACAGGCAGTACGGCAGATATCCGCAACAATATTATTGTCAATAACCTTGGGCGTACCGGTGCAAGCACTTCAACTGGTTATGGTACTATTGGTATCATGGTATCTACAAATAATACACAGTTTACTAACCTTGATTTTAATGATTATGTAATAAACCCCACGGGTAGTATTGCTAAATATTTCGGACAGATCACTACAACAGGACAAACTACACTGCCTAACTGGAGGACTGCTACCGGAAGAGATGCTGCTTCCATAAATGTTACGCCGGTATTCCTTTCTGTCACCGATCTGCATTTATCACCCCCTGCAAGCAATCTTTCATTGAATAATACAGGCACCCCGTTAGCCCTTGTTAGCACGGATTTCGACAATACAACCCGAAATGGATTAACACCGGATATCGGCGCAGATGAATTTCTGGCTCCCAACACAGGTTCATGGGTAGGAAAAACTTCCATTGATTGGCTTGTAAATACCAATTGGGAAACAAATATTATTCCCGATGCAACTATCGATGTTACCATCACAGGGGGCTATACTTTTATGCCTACCGTCATAACAACACAGGCGATCAGGAACCTGGCTTTATCTGCACCGGTCACACCACCATTGCTTACACTGAATGCAGGTACGCTGCAGGTTTATGGAGCCATTACCCGTACCGGCGGAACCATCAACGGATCAAATGGTACCATGGAAATGAAGGGAACGGCTGCACAAAGCATTCCTGCCAGCCTTTTCCAAACTAATAATCTTAAGAACCTTATCATCAGTAATACGGATAATGTAACAGGGGTAACGCTGTCGGGTACACTGGATATTTACCGTTCGGTAACTTTTGGTAGCGGTGGCAGAAAACTTACTACAGGTAATTTCCTTACGTTCAAATCCACAGCCAGCGAAACAGCCTGGCTTGGGCAGTTGCTTGCAACAAACACAATTGTTGGTAATGCTACCGTTGAACGTTATATTCCCAATCATGCAAAAAAATGGCAATTTCTTGCAGTGCCTGCAACCGGTCAAACCGTTAATGCAGCGTGGCAGGAAGGTAACACTCCGTCTTC
>JANNBU010000204.1:0-9673 GCA_031385805.1 Ferruginibacter sp. | reverse complement strand
GAGAAACTGGATACCAATGCTGTAGATAATTCAAAGATCAAATTGGTTTCTGTAGCAGCGGTATCAACACAGGACTTTAAACATTATATAGACCTGCAGGGAAATGTGGATGCAGAAAATATTTCTCATATTTCTCCGCGTGGTATGCCCGGCCAGGTTAAGGCTGTTTATGTGCAACAAGGGCAACAGGTTAAAAAAGGTCAGTTATTATTAAAACTGGATGACGCAATTGCCAGGCAAAATGTTGTGGCTGCAAGACAAGGGCTTGAGGGCATTAAAACAAACCTTGCATTTGCAAAAAATCTTTACCAGCGGCAAAAAAATCTATGGGACCAGGGAATAGGTACAGAAGTGCAATTGATCTCTGCAAAGAACCAGGTTGAGAGTTTAGAGAATCAATTAAAAGCATCAGGTGAAGGAGTAAACCTGGCTATTGAGCAAATGAATACCAGTAATGTTTACAGTGATGTTAACGGTGTTGCTGATATTGTGGATATAAAAGTGGGTGAAACTTTTTCAGGCACTACCGCCAGGGGTGCTCCACAGATAAAAATTGTAAACACAAGCAATTTAAAAGTTGTATCTGTTATCCCGGAAAATTACGTTACCAGGTTGCACAAAGGTTCGGTGGTAGAAATAAATATTCCTGATGCAAATAAAAAACTCACTTCGAGTATTTCGCTCATCAGCCAGTCAATTGACCCGGTACAACGGGGGTTTATTGCCGAAGCAAAGATCCCGTCTGATCCCGCTTTAAAACCCAATCAATCCGCTATTTTAAGGATACTGGATTATACAGCGCCCAATGCCATAGTGATTCCGATAAATACAGTGCAAACCGACGAAACCAGCAAATATGTTTACCTGCTTACAAAACTCAGCAATGGAAAAACAGTTGCAAAAAAACAGGCAGTGGTTATCGGGGAAGTATATGGCAATAATGTAGAAATAAAAACCGGTTTAAAAACAGGAGATCAACTGATAACGGAAGGCTACCAGAATTTGTATGATGGACAGTTGATAGGTACATCAATACTCTAAGGCCTCACCCCAACCCCTCTCCTTTAGGAGACGGAACTGGAAGATATGAGCGAAGATGATTGTAGATTTTTAATGCTGAATAATGGTTCTGATATTACCAAAAATGAAAAATGTTTGGCCTCCCTCTCTCTTTAGGAGAGGGAATGAGGGTGAGGTTTACTATATAACTAACTGATGATCTCAAAAATAGTTTTATGAATTTTAAAGAAGGAGTAAATAAAAAGTTTAAAGAGTTTGGTCCTACCAGCTGGGCAATCAATAACCGTACAGTTATTTATATTATCGCCATCATGATCTCGATCTATGGGCTGATCACATTCAACAGTATGCCCAAAGAACAATTTCCAGATATTGTTGTACCTACGATAAGTGTGAGTACAGTATATATAGGCAATTCGCCCAAGGACATCGAGAACCTGGTAACCAGGCCGATCGAAAAACAATTGAAAGGGATCAGTGGAGCCAAGGTTAATAAAATTACCAGTACATCGCAAACAGATTTCAGCCTCGTCGTGATTGAATTTGATACAGATGTAAAAACAGATGTAGCAAAGGTAAAAGTGAAGGATGCCATTGATAAGGCAAAAACTGATCTTCCAAACGACCTCACAGTGCAGCCGGATGCACAGGAATTTGCATTCAGTGAAATGCCCATTATGTTTGTGAATGTGAGCGGCGATTACGATGGGATCAAACTGAAAGAATATGCAGAAAAACTACAGGATAAGTTTGAAGAACTTTCTGAGATCACCAGGGCGGAAATTGTTGGTGCACCCGAAAGAGAGATACAGGTAAATGTGGATCCTTATAAAATGCAGGCTGCCCGGATAAGTTTTATGGATATTGAAAATGCCATCAGCCGGGAGAACAGGGATATCACAGGCGGGTTGATCGAAGTAGGAGAAATGAAACGTACGATCAAGATCAAAGGACAATTTACCAGTGTACTTAATTTGAATGATATAGTAGTGCGAAGCAGTGCACAAGGCGCAAGTGTCTATTTAAAAGATATTGCCGAATTAAAAGATACCATTAGAGAAAAAGAAAGTTTTGCCAGGCTCGATGGAAAGAATGTGATCACCATAAATATTATCAAACGGGCCGGAGAAAACCTGATCAACGCTGCAGGAAAGATCAAGAGCATTACAGCAAAAATGCAGGAAGACGGGGTTCTGCCACAAGACCTTAAAGTGGTTATCACCGGCGACCAGAGTAAAGCAACAGCCACTTCTTTCAATGAACTGATCAATACCATTATTATTGGTTTTGTGTTGGTATTATTGGTACTCATGTTTTTTATGGGGGTTACCAATGCATTTTTTGTGGCGTTGAGTGTGCCGTTGAGTGTGTTTGTTGCATTTTTATTTTTACCGATCGGCGATGCTATTATAGGAACACCGGTAACATTGAATTTCATCGTTCTATTTGCCCTGTTGTTTGGATTGGGAATTATTGTGGATGATGCGATTGTGGTAATAGAAAACACGCATCGTATTTATAACAACGGTAAAGTACCCATCATACGAAGTGCCAAAGAAGCTGCCGGCGAGATATTTATACCGGTGCTTGCAGGAACGGCAACAACATTAGCTCCATTCTTCCCGTTGCTTTTCTGGAAAGGGATCATTGGTAAGTTTATGATCTACCTCCCTACCATGTTGATCCTTACGCTGGCTGCGTCATTGATCGTTGCATTTATATTCAACCCTGTATTTGCGGTAAGTTTCATGAAGCCTGAAGGCAAAGAATTTGATGAACCAAAGAAAGCGTTATTTAAAAAACCATTACTCTGGGTTGCGATTGGTTTTGGCTTGATGCTGCACCTGGCAGGCTGGCATGGTTTTGCAAATTTCCTTTTGTTCATGGCACTGCTTTCCATATTAAATCGTTTTGTATTCAGGGATATTATTCATTTTTTCCAGAACAGGGTGTTGCCCTGGTTGATGAATCATTACGAAAATTTATTGCGTTGGGTATTAAAAGGTACAAGGCCGGCCTGGCTGTTGGTAAGCCTGTTTATCCTGTTCCCTGTATCAGCGATCTTATTGATGTTACGTGGTAATGATCAGACATTCTTTCCCAGCGGCGATCCCAACTTTATTTATGTGTATTTAAAAATGCCTATCGGTACCGATGTTAAGACAACAGACAGTGTTACATTCCTGCTGGAGAAAAAAGTGTATAAGGTTTTGGAAAAGGAAAAACCCGGAACCCCCGGAAGTATCGTGGAGAGCATCATTGCCAATGTAGCCAACAGTGCAAACAATCCCATGAGCAATAACCGGAGCGTACAATCTAATTTAGGAAGGATACAGGTTTCGTTTGTTGAGTTTGAAAAGCGGCATGGGAAATCTACCAAACCATATCTTGATGCAATAAGAAAACAAATGGTTGGTATCCCGGGGGCAAGTATTGAAGTGGCACAGGAAGGTGGAGGACCTCCAACAGACCCGCCAGTTAATATTGAGATAACAGGGAATGAGTTTGAAGACATTGCAAAAGTTGCAGCTAACTTATCCAATTATTTAGATACAAACCAGGTCTATGGTATTGAGAATTTAAAAATGGATGTTGATCTGAACAGCCCCGAAATAACTGTAAATGTTGACAGGGAGAAAGCCATGATGGAGGGATTGACTACCGGCCAGATCGGTAGCGAGATACGCACCGCAGTTTTTGGTAAAGAAGTAAGTAAGCTGAAAGAAGGTGAAGATGAGTATAAGATACAGTTGCGGTATTCCGACCTCACGCGTAACAATATTACCGATGTAATGAATATGCGTATCACATTCATGGATATGAATACAATGGCGGTAAAAACAGTGCCGGTAAGTGCAGTGGCAACTATAGATTACACAAATACATCGGGTGCAATTGCACGTAAAAATGTAAAACGTACCATACAGTTGCAATCGAATGTATTAGATCCAACCATGACAGGAAAAGTGAACCAGGAGCTTGCGGGTAAGATCGCAGACTTTAAGTCGAAGAGTAAGATACCCGCAGATGTGAGTATTAAGCAAACAGGGCAGAGTGAACAGGAAGCTGAAACAAATAAATTCCTGATGACTGCTTTTTTCCTTGCGTTGGGATTAATATTCCTGATATTGGTTATGCAGTTCAATTCAATGAGTAAAGCATTTATCGTACTAACCGAGATATTCTTTTCTGTGATCGGTGTATTGCTTGGTTATGCGTTTACCGGAATGACCATTGCAACGATCATGTTGTTGGTAGGTGTTATTGGCCTTGCAGGTATTGTAATTAAGAACGGGATACTATTGATCGAGTTTACCGATGAATTGCGGGGCAGGGGAGTAAAAACGAGAGAAGCGGCTATACAAGCCGGTAAGATCCGTATCATCCCGGTATTGCTGACGGCATTGGCAACTATGTTGGGACTATTACCATTGGCAGTTGGTTTCAATATCAATTTCGTTTCGTTCTTCCAGCATTTGAATCCGCATATTTTCTTTGGTGGAGATAGTGTAGTGTTCTGGGGGCCGTTGAGCTGGACTATCATATTCGGGTTGATATTTGCATTCTTCCTTACCCTGATCATGGTACCAAGTATGTACCTCATTGCAGAAAGACTGCGAAGGCCAATGGAAAAATTTTATGGCAGCAAGTATATTGCATTGATTGGTTTTGCCGGACCATTCTTCTTCATATTTGTAGGCATTATGTATTTGGTAAGAAGGATACAAGGTAAAAAAGTATGGAATGGAAAATTGAAAGAAGCCAAGAAATAAAATTATTCCTATATGAAAATTTGCAAATGCTGCCCATGCAAATGGGTGGCATTTGCACAGAAGGGTTGCCAACTTTTAATTATATTTTACCCAAAATGCTGTCTAATCAAGGTTGGCAACCCTTTTACGACAATTTGAAATCCACCCTTCAGTATTTCTACAGGTTCTGTTCTTAGATTTCGGATTAAATTTGCAAAATGAAGATCCTTATTGTTGAAGATGAACAACAATTACTTGAATCAATTTCGGGTTATCTGTATAAGCAAGGATTTATTTGCGAAGAAGCAGTAACCTGGAGGGAAGCAGAAGATAAACTATCGCTTTACCGATACAATATTGTTATACTTGACATTACCCTGCCCGATGGCAATGGACTTGACCTTATAAAACTGCTCAAAAAATCCTATCCTGATACAGGCATTCTTATTGTTTCAGCAAAAAATTCTTTGGATGATAAATTAACAGGACTTGACTTGGGTGCAGATGATTATATAACCAAGCCATTTCATTTATCGGAGCTTAATTCCCGGGTGAATGCTATCATCCGGCGTAAATATTTTCATGGAAACAGCCACATCATACACAACGAAGTTGAAATAGATACTGATTCAAAGCAGGGTATTGTTAATAATAAACCACTTAATCTTACTAAGAAAGAATACGACCTGCTGCTTTACTTTATTACCAATAAAAACAGGGTGCTTACTAAAGAAGCTATTGCTGAACATTTGTGGGGAGATAATATTGATCTGGCCGATAACTTTGACTTTGTTTATACTCACATAAAAAATATCAGGAAAAAAATAATGCAGGAAGGCGGAACAGATTATCTTAAAACGGTGTATGGAGTTGGCTATAAATTTACAGACCGATGAAGTTGCTACAAAAAACCAACAGGTACTATTTCTTTTTTTCTGCTATGCTTCTGATTTTAGCCGGTGCATTACTCTATTATATTCTTACCGGCATCATACAAAAGGAAATAACTGAAAAATTAATCAATAATAAAAACCGAATTGCAACACAAATAAAAAAAGGCAATACAGTAATTCAATTACCACCTGTTATTGAGACAACAGAACTGGAAAAATTACAGCCGGATGAACTTATTATTAAGAACACAGTTATTTATGATTCTGTTGAAAATGACGAAGAACCCTTCACAGAATTAATAGGTTTTGAAAATATAAATGGTAAAACTTACCGGATTATAGTACGACAGATTATTCTGGAGCCGCATGATTACTATAATTCAATTGCTGTTACAATTTTATTGGCTATCCTTTTGCTGCTGATCAGCCTTTTGCTTTTAAACAGGTTCATTTTACGAAAAACCTGGAAGCCTTTTCATCATAACCTGGAAGTATTAAAGAATTTTTCGCTTCAAAAAAATGATTCAATTAAACTACTGGCTTCCAATATCACAGAATTCATAGAACTAAATGAATCAATTGAGAAACTGACAGAAAAAGCCAATGCCGATTACCAGGCACAAAAGGAATTTATTGAAAATGCTTCCCATGAAATTCAAACACCCCTTTCCATTATCCATGCGAAACTGGAATTGCTGCTTCAATCAGAAAATTTAAATGAAGAGCAGGCTGTTCTGATCAAATCTGCTTATGCTTCCTTACAAAGGCTTTCAAGGCTTAACAATGCACTATTGCTGCTGACAAAAATTGAAAACAACCAGTTTGTAAATAAAGAAAATATCTCAATCGGTGAAATGATAGAAAAACAATTAAATCATGTGGAAGATTTCATCCTTGCTAAAAAACTGGAAATAGAAATGATTATTGAGAATGATATTATTGTTGCCGCCAGCAAACCGCTTTTGGATATCCTGTTATCAAATCTTATTGAGAATGCAATAAAGCACACTGTCTATAAAGGAACAATTAAGATAGCATTACACGGAAAAACACTTGGTATTTCAAATGCGGGCCACCACCTTGCAATTAAACCTGTAGAATTGTTTGAACGATTCAAAAAATCTGATCCTTCTTCTCCCTCATTGGGCCTGGGCCTTTCAATTGTAAAAAAAATATGCGATACCAATAGCTGGCAGGTAAATTATTTATCAAAGAATGAATTACATACTTTCCTGGTAAACTTCGGTTAATGATGCAGTATTCATAATATACCCCGGATTTTTGTCTATCCCGATACAGGTTTTCTCCAGAATTGTATCATAGTTTTATATTAAAACAGGGTGTAATGCACAAACATTTATTACTTGTGGTCATCTTTCTATCAGGCTTTGCTACAGGTTGTGCACAGGGGCCCGTTAAATTTCAAAGAAGCGTTAGTGATACTTTTATTCCACAGCAACAGCTAAAAAGAGTGGTTGCAAAAAATGGATACTTACCCGATCGCTCTAACAGAAAAAAAGCCTTTGTCAGAAGCACTTATGTAGCAATACCGCTCATTGTGCTGGGCATTTATAATAATGACGATGACGGGTTTATAAATAAATACGAAATTCGGGAAGACCGCAATGAGCATGTGGGTAATTTCCATACAAGTGCTGATGATTATTTACAGTTTGCACCCATTGCTACAGTATATGCATTGAATGCAATTGGCATAAAGGGAAAACATGATATATGGAATCAAACGGCCCTGCTTATTAAGTCGGAATTAATTATGAACGCTATTGTTGTTCCTTTTAAAAAATACTCAAAAGTAATACGCCCTGACGGAAGTAACTACCATGCTTTTCCTTCGGGGCATACAGCCCAGGCGTTTCTTTCAGCGGAATTCTTAAGGAAGGAATATGGAAAAAAATATCCATTGCTGGCCATTGGAGGATATTTTGTAGCAACAAGTGTAGGTGCCATGCGTATTTTAAACAACAGGCATTGGATCACAGATGTAATCACTGGCGCCGGTATTGGTATTTTATCTGCCAACCTTGCTTATTTATCTCACCGGAATAAATGGCCTTTATGGAAAAAGAAAATTCAATTCATTCCCACCTATAATGGAACCAGCACGGGTATTTATATAAATTATCAATTGAGTAAGTAATCTGCTTTAATAAAATACAGATGAAAAAGTTATTTATAATGATCCTGTCTTTTTTTCCGGTAACCATATTTTCCCAGGTAATATCCAATTCCGACAGTATAATAAATAATATGAATGCTACAGAAAGTAATCAGAAGCCATTTCGTTTTATAACCAATGTTCCGTCAAATTTAGTTCAGCTTTCAAAGGCTCCGTTCAAAAGAAATAATTTGAAAGGGTTGCTGATAACGGCGGCGGCTACTGCTATACTAATACCTTTCGACCAGCAAATTACTGATGCAGTGAAACAGTTCAGCAGGGATATCAATCTTACATCCGAAACAAATTATAAAGTGCCGGTAAAATTTGGAAACACAAAAATTTTGAAAATACCGCAAAACCTGAATAGTGCATTTTACCAATTGGGCGAAGGTGGTACATCTGTATTATTAGCTGGGGGATTGTTATTGTATGGTAAAATAAAGCAAGATAAGCGGGCTGTTAATACGGCATCGGATTTAACCGAAACATTCATAACCATGGGCATCACTACACAAGTAATAAAACGTATTACCGGAAGACAAAGCCCGTTTATGGCAACTAAATCCGGGGGAGAGTGGAACCCCTTTCCTTCTTTCCACAATTATCAAACCAATACTTCCAATTACGATGCATTTCCTTCCGGGCACCTGGCAACCATGATGGCAACCGTTACAACATTGGTATTGAATTATCCCGAAAAAAAATGGATCAGGCCGGTTGGCTTTTCATTAATAGCATTAAGCGGTTTTGCAATGATCAATACAGATGTACATTGGATTGCTGATTACCCGTTGGCATTGGCTTTGGGGTATGTTTCCGCAAAAATTACTCATTTAAAAAACCATCCGAAAATTAAAGCACAACCTGTTTTATTTTGAATCGATAACCTTAGATCAGGCCTGTATGCATTTATTATTACAAGCCTTCATCAAACTGTAGTTTTTCGTCATTGATTTTCTTAATTGTTTTGCCAAAACGCCAACTTATTCCCAGGTAAAAAATTCTCGAATCTCTATTACCAAGTGAAATTTGTTTTAAATATAAACTGCTCAAATCTGTTTTTTGCCTGAGGGTTTTGAAAATATCTGAGATCGTAAGTGTCAGCGAAACTTTCTTATTAAAAAAGTCTTGCCTGATGCCTGAGTTTAGCACAAAATTGCCATAAGATTTTCCCTGTGGGGTTAACCGGGCAGAACGCACATTACAACTTACCTGCCACAGGGTATTTTTAGTTAACGTAACTGTTGAGTTAAAATTTGCACTCATTGAAACGATAGATTTTTTATCGCTATAACCAATATTTGATGCGTCAATTTGATTGTAAAAAATATTTGAACTGAGATTGGCAGATAAAAATTTTGCAGGCTTTGCTGAAAAGATCAATTCAAGGCCGCAGGATTTATCGTTGGATAAATTTTGTTGTGTTGTAAGTAAAACACTATCATTTATTTGAACAGTGACTTCAGTAAACCCATTTTGTTTATAGCGGTAATAAAAGCTGGGTACAAAAGAAATTTTTTTATTCTCCCATTTATAACCCAGCTCAACCGAATGAATGACCTCTGGCAATAATTTCGGATTGCCGGCTTGCAGGTTGTAGGGGTCAATGTATTCAGGAAATGGATTCAGCTCATCGCCATCAGGCCGGTTTACCCGCTTGCTGTAATTCAATTGTATTTCATTCTTCTTAAGTTTATAGGAAAGATGAACTGTAGGATAAACTTTAAAATACCGGTTACTTATCAATGAATCTTTGGTTATGAGGTTCCCGGTTATTAAAACCTGTTCAGCCCTTACTCCTGCTGAAAACCCGAACTTTTCAAAACTTT
>JANNBU010000187.1:0-5982 GCA_031385805.1 Ferruginibacter sp. | reverse complement strand
AAATAAAAAATGGTTTTTTATAGACCGATAGTCTATGTCCGGAGCTGCAAGCAGGGTATAAATCTTGGGAAAAATATATTGAAGCAATGCCGTACACAATACAATGATGATAGAAGCAAATATGCATCCAACACTATATATACCTACCGTTTCATTGTGATCATTGGTGAAATTTGACAAAAAGAATTTATCAGATGAATTCATTGCGAAAATGCTGGCCTGCATGGCAATGATGGGAACCGCATAAATGAGTTCTGCAATGATGTATTTCTTTTTGACACTGCCGAATAAATATCCTTTCTTATTAAAATAATAAACAGCATAAAAAAACAACAACAGGTATGCAATGAGTATCCCTGCAATACGGCCTTCCCAACGCCAGGCAAAAAATACTACCAGCACGAATGACAACCCAAGTTCTAAAACCGTTCTTGAAATATTTGCTTTCAGGTAAACGGAAGGCTCATTGTTATTGCGTGCCAGGCTCAACAGTTGTTCATTGCAAAATGTAAGAAAGGTGATCAATGGTATGAGCCACACAAACATAGCCGGAAACCCATATAAGTGTTGCAATTGTCCCCTGAAGAAAAATAAAATAATAAATGAGGCTATCGTAACAACGACCGGCATAATAAAGCCCGTAGTAAAAAAAGAGCGAAAATCTTCTTTGCCGAGTTTAAAAAAATCGGTGGAGGTGGAATGTATGATGCCCATTGACAAAAAAGGCATCAGGAAAAGCATGCTGTTGCTGAAAAGGCTTAACAGGCCATTCTCCGAAGGAAGTATATATGCCGGATTGGTGAAAACAAACAGCAGTAAAAAAGAAGCGCCTTTGGCAAAAAAATTTGTAAACGTATAGATACCAATTGATCTTACAATGGGGCTTTTGCGAAGATTGATAAAATTGGTAATGTTTGACATTCTGTGATCATTGTTTTCGAGCCTCACCCCAACCCCTCTCCCCATGGAGAGGGGCTTGCCTCTCAACGGTGAAAGATTTGGTAATGATATCGAAATTTATTCCGAATAATAGTACTTGTTTATCAGCACTTATTTTTTAATTCCTTTCACCACAGATGCCACACAGTTCTCATAAACTATCTTTCCTCCCCAAACTTTTTCCATTCCAAATTTATTAAACCATTTTACCACAGTACGTATGCTTTGAGGGTGGTCATGCTCAGGAGAGAACATATCAAAAGTGTCAAGCACACACAATTCCCTCAATTGATTGTAAGGTAAATTTTGGGGTAATGTTCCTTCAATATCACAAATGGGTAAAAACCGGTTTACAATATTTCCGATACCGATCTTTGTAAAGAACCTGCTGGTTTTTATGAGCCAGCCGATATTTTTATCAATTGTTTTATGAAGTTTTTCGTGTGTCATTTTTTTGGTGATAGGCCGGAAAATATATTTTGCATGCAACCATGTCCACCAACCATTGACACCATAAAAATCCACCACTACTTCTGCGCCGGGTTTCGCCATTTCAATCAATGACTGTACCGACTTTTCAAAATCCGGTGTGTGTTGCAATACACCAATGCAAAGCACTTTGTCGAACTGGTTCTTTTCAAAAGGCATTTCGTAAATACTTGCCTGGAAAAGATTAAGCCGTTCATTGGGACCATTGTTCTTATAGTTTGCTTCTACTGCATTTGAATAATCAACAGAATATAAATTACCTTTTGTATGATCTAAGATTATTTGAGAAAAGCGGCCGGCACCCGATCCCACTTCCAGGATATTTTTACCATCAAGGTTTTCTTTATCCCAACCTGTTTCTGCAAAAAAACGCACTTTGCTCATATCAAGCCGGGTCGTTTTATCTACCTGTGTTCCGGCAAATTTGTTCCATTGAAAACCAAAATTTTCTGTATAGTTATCATCGGTTACAATTCGGTAAGCACCGTTCTTAAGTGGAAAAGTATTGCCTGAATCATCATGCAGCCCATCTGTGGTAGCTGTTAATGGTTTTTTCGTGAAAGGATTTTGTAAATGGATATTTCCTGTTTGCACGTTTTTTATTTTTTGGCCTCACCCCAACCCCTCTCCCAAGGGAGAGGGGCTTTAACGAAGCTCATTAATTTATTTTATTATTTTTTTAAGGTACTCACCATAGCCACTTTTCTTTAATCCTTCTGCCAGTTTTTCCAATTGATCTTTATTGATAAACCCTGTTCTGTAAGCAATCTCTTCAAGGCATCCGATCTTTAGGCCCTGTCTTTTCTCGATCACCCTTACATATTCACTGGCGTCATGCAGTGAATCGAATGTGCCTGTATCGAGCCATGCAAATCCCCTGTCCAATACAGCTACTTTAAGCGTTTTGTTTTCAAGGTATGTCCTGTTTACATCTGTAATTTCGTATTCACCCCTTGGACTTGGTTTGATATTTTTAGCAATCTCTACCACATCATTATTATAAAAATACAAACCGGGTACTGCGTAATTACTTTTTGGTTGTTCGGGTTTTTCTTCGATGCTTAATGCATTGTAATCTTTGTCAAATTCAACCACACCATATCTTTCGGGGTCACTTACAGCATAGGCAAATATCACGGCGCCTTTCGGGTCTGCAGCCTCCTGCAACAATTTTCCAAACCGACTGCCGTAAAAAATATTATCGCCTAATACCAGGGCAACACTGTCCTTGCCAATGAATTTTTCGCCGATAACAAATGCCTGTGCAAGTCCGTTGGGTACTTCCTGTTTGGCATATACGATATTACAACCCCACTGGCTTCCATTGCCCAGTAATCGTATAAATTGTTGTTGGTCATCGGGCGTTGTGATGATCAAAATATCTTTTATTCCTGCAAGCATCAATGTGCTCAGTGGATAATAGATCATTGGTTTGTCGTAGATCGGCATCAGTTGTTTACTGATTCCCATGGTGATGGGGTACAACCTTGTTCCGGAGCCACCTGCGAGTATTATTCCTTTCATTTAATTAGTTTAGAAGTTTAGGGGTTTAGAAGTTTAGCATTAACTCTTTAAGATGGGGTTACTTTTTTTAATTGTTGAGATTTGCGAAGGTTAGCAATTAAAACAGTTTGTTTTTCAATTTTCTCTCTGCCTTCTTTATATAAATCTTCATTTAAGAATTTTAAATCATTAGATATAATTAAATCATTTAATAACTCGATTGTACTACTGTAAGATATTGTACTAAAATGTGACTGTTCTTTTGATGAAATTCTTGAAGTACCTTCAGCTAAATTTGATGCGCCCGAAATGGCGGCTCTTCTCATTTGGCTAATTAACCCAAATTTTTCGTCTTCAGGAAACCTTTTTGTAACAGTGTATACCAAAACTGCTAAATTCCTTGCATTTTGCCAGCACTCTAGTTTCTCAAAAGAATAAACTTTCATAATCCTGGAATTTAATTAATATGTTGATCACTTATCGTTAAGAAAAGCCTCCTCAACTAAACTTTCTAAACCCTCTAAACTTCTAAACCTTAGTACCCAAAACCTGAATCTTGCTATAAGCCTTTCCAAAACTCACACCCTCTTCTAGGCCTTCTAACCTCTAAACCTGCTTCCCGTACATCTTCTCATAATACCGCTGATAATTCCCACTCGTTACATCCTGTAACCATTCGGCATTTGCAAGATACCAGTCTATCGTTTTTGAAATTCCTTCTTCGAATTGCAATGATGGCATCCATCCAAGTTCATCTTTCAATTTAGTGGCATCAATGGCATAACGCAGATCATGACCGGCACGATCGGTTACATAAGTGATCAGTTTTTCGTTGCTACCTTTTTCCCTCCCAAGTTTCTCATCCATCTGCCGGCACAATTCTTTTACCAGTGCAATATTTGTCCATTCATTGTGGCCGCCGATATTATAGGTTTCGCCAACTTTTCCATTGTGAAAAATCACATCAATTGCATGAACATGGTCTTCTACATATAACCAATCCCGTATATTTTCTCCTTTGCCATAGATAGGCAATAGTTTATTGTTGATAATATTATGAATACAAAGCGGGATAAGTTTTTCGGGAAAATGAAACGGACCATAGTTATTGGAACAATTCGAGATCTTCACCGGCAACTTATAGGTATGATAATATGCCCTTACAAAATGATCGGAAGACGCTTTGGATGCTGAATACGGACTGCGTGGATCGTACGCTGTTTCTTCTGTAAACAACCCTTCATCACCCAAAGAACCATATACTTCATCGGTTGAAATATGATAAAATATTTTATCAGCCATATTATCTTTCCAATGATCCTTGGCAACCTGCAAAAGCGTAACGGTACCGATCACATTGGTATTTACAAATGCCAGTGGGTCGGTAATCGATCTGTCCACATGGCTTTCGGCCGCACAATGAAGCACCCCATTGAAATGATGTTTTTCAAAAAGGCTTTTTACAAATGCCATATCGGTGATATCTCCCTTTACAAATTCATAATTGGAGGCGTGTTCAACGTCTGTTAAATTTTCAAGATTACCGGCGTAAGTAAGTTTATCAAGATTCACAATTTTGTAATCAGGATATTTAGTAACAAAAAGCCGTGTTAAATGAGAGCCGATAAATCCTGCTCCTCCTGTAATTAATAATGTCTTTGTTGTATTCATTTATTTCTTTCTTTTAATAGGGTGCAAATTATTCCTTTATTTTTTTACTATTATCTTTCCGCAAGATAAGCCACAGTTGCCTGCATTCTTATTCAACAAAAGATTTTTTAGATCTTTTCTCTACCAACTCTTTATATTCTTTTATATACAGTTCATAAATTGTGTACCTGTTGTAATAAGTAGCCATATCATCCTGCAGTTTTAATGCCATCTGGTTCATCTGCGCCTTATTATTTAATGCAAAGCGAACAGTTTCATACAGTGAATTTTCATCCTGTGACCTGTGAAGTATCCCATTTACTTTATGTGTTACGATCTCATTATTGCCAACAATATCGCTGCATACCACCGGGCATTCCATCGCTCCCGCCTGCATGATCACATTGGGAAAACCTTCCCGGTAAGAAGGAAAAACAAATAAAGTTGCCATGGTAAGATAGTATTCCACTTCATCTGTCCAGTCAATATGTATGATACGATCATGATCGCTGATCGTTTTAACCGTTTCGGCTTTTAACGGATCCAGGTCTGCTTCCTGCGGCCCCAATAATACCAATTTAGCATTTGGAAATTCTTTTTGAAGGCGTACAAAAGCAGCAACCAGTTCCTCCACGCCTTTATCTTTCACCATCCTTCCTGCAAATAATAATATTTGATCGTCTTCTGTAAACTCAACTGTTTTTTTTATTTCCTTCAGCCTTTCGTTGCTGATAGCAGCCGTGTTGAATCTTTCCAGGTCAATGCCATTGGTAGATCCCCTGCCGATGACTTTTGTTTTTGATGCAGGAACCATTTTCGTGCTAATCATGTATTCCATAGATTTATGGCTGTTGGGCCATACATCTGTGGCAAATTTAAAGCTCAATATCTCCGCCTGCCTGATAAGCCATCCCTTTAATCCCTTTTTGGTTGGCGATACAAGACCGGCCATGGTTTGTATCCGTACCGGTACTCCCGCAAAATAACCGGCAATAGGCCCGCAAAGATTTGCTTTCAGATTTTCTGAATGAATAATATGAGGTTTCAGTTTTTTAAATAACCGGTATAACTTATAAATTGATACCAGGTCGGCGATGGGTGACAGTTTCCGGCTCATGCTTATTTCAATATGCGGGCATCCTTCAAGTGCCAGCACACCCGGCAATTCCCAGCCTGCAGAACTTATCATGGTAACATCAAAGCCATGCTCGCTCATATACTTTGGCTGCCCACGTGTTGAAACTTTTAAAGCCATGGAAGCTGCCGTCATCCTTACCAACCTGTATTTCATTTTGCTTACGCTATTTTCGTTTTGCAAGAAGCGTAAAAATAACTCAAATTTGCTTATAAGGCTTTCGTCATTGCGAGGAACGAAGCAATCTGGTTCATGGATCATATTAT
>JANNBU010000162.1:0-1840 GCA_031385805.1 Ferruginibacter sp. | reverse complement strand
TTTAATATCAATATATTCAAAGAACTAGTATTTTTGTCTTTAGGACGCTAATGATTTCGAATAAAATTAAATCTTATTGTTATCAAAACAAACCCCAACGATTTGATCGTCGGGGTTATTAAAAGTTATTATAGTTTTTTAAGTTCCATTAAATGGAATATTACATACCTGAAGCTACAGCCTGCCTGCCTTGTAATCTTCCTGATGACATCAATCCATCATACTGGCGCATCAGCAATTGTGTCTCGATCTGTTGCAATGTATCTAAGATAACACCCACCATGATCAGCAATGAAGTACCGCCAAAGAAAGTGGCAAAATTCTGCGACATACCAAATACCAATTGTACAAGTCCGGGTAAGATACCTACCAATGCCAGTAGTATAGCGCCGGGAAAAGTGATCCTGTCCATAATTGTTCCAATATAATCTGCGGTAGGTTGTCCTGGTTTTACTCCAGGAATAAAGCCATTGTTCCTTTTCAATTCATCTGCCATCTGCTTCGGATTAAAGATAAGGGCAGTATATAAGAAGGTGAATGCAATAACACAAGTTGAATAAACGATCATATAAACGATGTTCGTATGATCTGTAAAATATCTCGCCCATCCTTCACCGGTAAATCCGGAGAATACTGTTGGCAGGAATAATATTGCCTGTGCGAAGATGATCGGCATTACACCTGCAGCATTAACTTTCAAAGGAAGAAAATTGCGGGCTCCACCTACCTGGCGGTTACCAACGATCTGCTTTGCATAATTTACAGGTACTTTTCTTGTTCCCTGCACCAGCAAAATAAGCCCCATGATAATTGCTACCAGGAAAACTACTTCAACCAGCATCAGTAACAAGCCTCCTGCACCCCGCTGCGCAATTCTTGCAGCCCATTCCTGGCTTATCGCCTGCGGAAAACGTGCAAGGATACCGATCATAATGATCAGTGAAGTACCATTACCCAATCCTTTATCAGTTATTTTTTCACCCAGCCACATTACGAATAATGTGCCTACGGTTAAAATAACCACCGTTGATATCCAGAAGAAACCTGAATATGCAGCGATCAAAGCTTCGGCATTTGCCGGGCTCTTCAAATAACCAATATATGCTGCGGCCTGAAAAGCTGTAACGATCACAGTAAGATAACGTGTCCATTGATTGATCTTCTTTCTGCCACTATCACCTTCTTTCTGGATCTTGGCCATTTGAGGAACCAGGATGGTCATCAACTGCATAAAGATAGACGCAGAGATATAGGGCATGATACCCAATGCAAAGATGGAAGCTTTTGAAAAAGCGCCACCTACAAAAGCATCTAATAAACCGAGCATACCGCCCTGGGCACTGCTTTGCAGATTCGTTAATTTATTTGGATCAATACCAGGCAGTACAATAAATGAACCCAGCCTGTAGATGAACAGTAATACTAAAGTAAAAATTATCTTATTACGCAGTTCTTCAATGCTCCAGATATTTTTCAGTGTTGTTATGAATTTCTTCACAGAATTTAATCGATTTAAATGTTTGCGCTAAAAAAGTAAAAGGCCCCGCTAAGCGTGGGTCGGCAAATATCGGATATTTATTTCACTATTTCAATCGTACCACCGGCAGCTTCAATAGCAGCTTTTGCCTTTTCACTTACTGCATCTACTTTGAAAGTGAATTTACCTTTCAATTCACCGTTACCAAGGATCTTTATATTATCAGTCTGACTGATGAGGCTGTTGATATATAAATTCTGGTGGTTGAATTCTGTAATACCATACTTTTCGGCGTACTGGTCTATTTGTCCTAAGTTTATTACTTTGTATTCAACACGGTTGATATTGGTCATTACGCGTTTT
>JANNBU010000048.1:0-4984 GCA_031385805.1 Ferruginibacter sp. | reverse complement strand
GTAATAAATAATAAGGCCAGTGATAATAAAAGGGTTTTTCTCATGGAATAAAATTATGGCTGCAATATAATTACATTGAATTAATAATTACTATTAAAATCAGATCGTTTTTATAAGTACAGTAAATTGCAAAGGTTGGTTGGGAACTGTAGAACTTTCCTCCGCATTAAGTTGCCGGTGTTTTCACCGACAACAAATGTAGAATGGAAACAACAACTTGAATTTCACCCAAATAATTCTTCTATTATGCTGTTAACCATAATAAGGCTAATTTTACAAAAACACCGCAATAATATTGTCCCTACAGGGAAAAAATCATCTTAAAAATAACAGCCAGATTATAAATCCATTATTTATAAAATGTTGCTGAATATGAAAATGAAATTGAATAATACGAGGCTGGAAGTAATGCAGTTTTTAGAACAGAAAATGGATGATATCATTGATGAATTCCTTAAGAAAATAGATAAGAACTGGCAGCCTTCCGATTTTCTACCCGATAGCCACAGTGAAAGTTTTATAGCTGAAGTAAAAGAACTCCGCAAACAAACGGCAGAATTACCTTACGATTACCTGGCGGTATTGGTTGGCGATGTAATAACAGAAGAAGCGCTTCCTACTTATGAAAGCTGGCTGATAGATATGAATGGCGTTGATAAATCTGACCCAAAAGGCTGGACGAAGTGGATCAGGATGTGGACAGCTGAGGAGAACCGACATGGCAACCTGTTGAATAAATTTTTGTATCTCTCCGGCAGGATCAACATGAAACAGATGGAAATAAGTACGCAATATTTAATTGCTGATGGAATGGAGATTGGTACTGCAAAAGATCCGTACCGGAATTTTGTTTACACTTCTTTCCAGGAACTGGCAACGAATATTTCCCACAGGCGTACCGCCACACTTGCAAAAAAACACGGCAGCGACCAGCTTTCTAAAATTTGTGGTGTGATTGCAGCCGACGAAGCCAGGCATGCCAAAGCTTATAAAAGTTTTGTTTCAAAAATATTTGAGATAGATGCAAGCGAGATGATGCTTGCTTTTGAAGACATGATGCGGAAACAAATTGTAATGCCTGCACATTTTTTACGCCAATCGGGTGAAAAGATCGGTACGGCATTTAGCCATTTCAGTGATGCTGCACAAAGACTGGGGGTTTATACCAGCCATGATTATACACAGATATTAGAATCGCTTATTGAGGAATGGAAGATCGCCGACATCGGCAGTTTAACGGCTGCAGCTGAAAAAGCACGTACGTACCTGATGCGGCTACCCGAGCGGTATAAGAAAATTTCTGAACGGGGTATCAAGGCACCGATCGAATACCAGTTCAATTGGATTTACTGACATGCAAGAGATTGAAAGAGATGACATCTTTTTTAAAAAAGTTCATACTTTGCATAGAAAGATGTCATCTCTTTCAATCTCTTGGCTAATCAAAAACAAAACATTAACTTGATACCTCATTTATCAAAGCCAAAATAATAAACATGAAAAAGCTTAGTATTTTTTTAATGATCGGCATGGTTGGTTTTTTCCAGTATTGTTCTTCATCTAAAAAAACTGCAACCACCACATCAACAACCACAACAGCGCCAATAACGCCAACGCATGTTTCTTTAACTTATGTACCCAATATTCAACCAACCCTTCTTGCAAATTGTTCTCCCTGCCATTTTCCGCCAAGGGGAAATAAAACGGCATTGGATACTTATGCTGCAGCTAAAGAAAATATCGGCGATATCATCAGTCGCATAAGGATGAACCCCGATGAAAGAGGTTTTATGCCGTTCAAACACAGTAAGCTCAGTGATAGTGTTATCAATATTTTTGTGAAGTGGCAAGCCGATGGCTTGCTGGAGAAATAAACACAACAGGTTCCTTGCTACATATATCTTACTTTCGCAAAAAAATATTCACATCTATAAAAAAACAACATGAGCGAAGTAAAACTTACACAGGGAGAAATTCACACGAACAAAGGTGTTTTGAAATTTGAATTATACGATGATGCAACGCCAATTGCTGTTGCAAATTTTAAAAAATTAATATCACAGGGTTTTTATGACGGATTAAAATTTCACCGCGTTATTCCGAATTTCATGATCCAGGGAGGATGCCCCAATGGAACCGGTGCAGGCGGGCCTGGTTATACCATCAATTGCGAAACAAAAGCCGATAAACAGTATCATGATCGTGGCGTATTTTCCATGGCGCACCGCGGACCAAATACCGGAGGTTCACAATTCTTCATTTGCCATAGCCGTGCAGGAACAGCACATTTGGACGGAGTGCATACCTGCTTTGGTAAAGTGATCGAAGGGGTAGATATTATTGATGATATAAGGGGAGGGGATGTGATGGAGAAAGTTATATTACTATGATTTGAAGATGGATGATGTAAGATCTAAGATGGATGATGTAAGATGTAAGATGGATGATGTAAGATGGATGATTTGAAGATGGATGATTTGAGGATGGATGATTTGAGGATGGATGATTTGGTGATACATCAGATATCACACATCTTACATCTTACATCTTTACATCTTACATAATATCATACATCTTCAATTTTGTTTTATTTTTGCTAATTAATTGATGAAATTTGAATGCGACTGTTTTCTTATTTACTCCGCCATTTACACAGCTAAATACTCCTTACCCAGCCACCGCATACCTCAAAGGTTTTTTAAATACAAAGAATATACATTCATTCCAGGCCGATCTTGGCATTGAAGTTACCATTGCATTGTTCTCTAAAAATGGTCTTGAAAAAATGTTTGCTTACATTGATGCAAATCATTCACGCGCCATATCTGCCAATGCAACAAGGATGATCGCATTAAAAGATGATTATATAAAATATATTGACCCCGTTATTTTATTCCTGCAGGGAAAAAATCCCACGCTTGCACATATCATCTGCAAGCGGGATATGTTACCCGAAGCTTCCCGGTTTTCTCAAATAGATGACCTGGGCTGGGCATTTGGTTCCATGGGCATACAGGATAAAGCCAAGCACTTTGCAACCATGTATCTCGAAGACCTTTCAGATCTTATTAAGGAATGCGTAGATGATCATTTTGGTTTTAGCCGTTATGCAGAACGCCTCGGCAGGTCGGCAAATAGTTTTGATGAATTGTATGGGTCATTGCAAAAAGGTTATACATATATTGATGAAATATTAATAGATGTTTTGCAAAAACATATCACTAACATTCAACCTGCATTGGTAGCCATTTCTGTTCCATTTCCCGGAAACTTATATACATCATTTCGTTGCGGTCAATGGCTGAAGAAAAATTACCCCAGTGTGAAAGTAGCGATGGGCGGAGGTTTCCCCAATACGGAACTCCGTTCTTTATCAGACATACGTGTGTTTGAATTCTTTGATTTTATTTTATTGGATGACGGGGAAGCGCCACTCGAAAATTTAGTGGCATACATTGAAGGCAAAAAAAAAACCGATGAATTAAAGCGCACTTTTACCATGGTTGATGGGAAATTAGTTTTCATCAACAACAAATCAGGTAAAGATTACAAACAAGGCGAAGCAGGCACACCCGATTACAGCGATCTTCTATTGGATAAATATATTTCAGCCATTGAAGTAGTAAATCCCATGCACCGGCTTTGGAGTGACGGAAGATGGAACAAACTAACGATGGCCCATGGCTGCTATTGGGGCAAATGTACTTTCTGTGATATTTCTTTGGATTATATAAAATTGTATGAACCGGTTGCAGCAGGGATTTTATGCGACCGCATGGAAACGATCATTGCCCAAACCGGTGAGAATGGTTTTCACTTTGTAGATGAAGCGGCGCCACCAGCATTGATGCGTGCACTGGCCATTGAAATATTGAGAAGAAAATTATCAGTTTCGTGGTGGACCAATGTTCGTTTTGAAAAAAGTTTTACTGCCGATCTTTGCTTGTTGCTGAAAGCATCCGGCTGTATTGCTGTATCAGGCGGATTGGAAGTTGCCTCCGACCGGTTATTATTATTGATCGAAAAAGGAATAACGGTTGCACAGGTTGCCAGGGTGAACAGGAATTTCACGGATGCCGGCATTATGGTGCATGCATACCTGATGTATGGCTTTCCAACACAAACTGCTCAGGAAACGATCGATTCACTTGAGATGGTAAGGCAAATGTTCAAACTGGGAATTTTACAATCTGCTTTCTGGCACCAGTTTACCATGACAGCACATAGCCCGGTAGGATTAAATCCTGAAAAATATTCAGTCATAAAACAAACAGAAACGATCGGAACTTTTGCCAACAATGATATCGTACACACTGACCCAACCGGCACCGATCATGATAGTTTTAGTTTTGGATTAAAAAAATCACTTTTAAACTATATGCACAGCATTTGCTTAGATGATGGTTTGCAAAAATGGTTTGATTTCAAAGTTCCCAAAACAACCGTGTCAGCAGATTTTATTAAAAATGCTTTGCTGAAAGATGAATTGATCTCTTTTAAACCAACTTCAAAAATGGTATGGCTGGGCAAAGAGCCTGTTGTATCTGCATTCACACAATCCAAAAAAGGGAACCAACGGGAAATGCTTTCATTAAGTTTTACAACTAAAAAGGGTGAACATCAAATTCAATTACAAAAAAATCAAGGGGATTGGTTTTTAGAAATACTGAAAAAACTTTCGGTAAGTAATTTAAAAAACTATACCCTTGGTGAAGTGAAGGAAAGTTATGAAACAGCGGGACTGGAGGATTTTGAACTTTTCTGGGATAATAAACCTGTGAGTACGATGAATAAAACAGGCTTACTGCGATTGTAATTAACTCCAGCCTTAAGGCTGTAGTTAATAATCAGCGCTAAAGCCCGGTAGAACAGTCTATTTTCTCTAACTACAGCCTTAAGGCTGTAGTTAACAAAGCCTCTTTGCAGAATGGCTTTAGCCATGATGATAGATTTCCACAAATTATCAGGGCTAAAGCCCCGCAGG
>JANNBU010000026.1:0-9810 GCA_031385805.1 Ferruginibacter sp. | reverse complement strand
GCAAAAATCCCAATGATAAAATTTCTTCCATTGGCAGCCATTACAGCAACCCCCATTCCTTCTTTAATACCCAATCTCATTAACCGAATACGCAGATCTTCAGTTTCGTTGAACAATTCTTTAAAACTAAGCATGCCATGTTCATCATAAACAGCAGGGTTATCGGGCCATTTATTTGCAGCCTCTCTCAATATTTCATAAACAGGCAATTCATTCATTTTGCGAAAATACTTACAATTGATCGGTTTGAATATTTCTGATCGAATCCTTTAGTGAAAGTTGTAAAGCTGATGAAGCAGCCATATATCCTGCAGCATAACCGGTTTGTAAACAGATCCCCATAACCCTGGCACTTGCTATGGCAGCACTGGTTGCGGAAATATTACGCCCTGCCATGAATAAATTTTTAATGGCGTTTGATTGAAGACAACCTGCCGGCACCTGGTAAAAATCATCCAGTTTGAAAAAACGTATTTTTACCCTTCTTTGTTGTTCCCATTCTTCAATAGGCCAGGCAACGTTGGCGATGGCATCTTCAAATTTCCTACAGTATAAAACATCTTCTTCTGTTAGTGTATAGTTTCCCGTTGTTCGAAGGCCAACTCTTACACCCACTTCGGGCGCAATATGCTGAATGGCTGCATTTTTAAAAACAGGAATATTATTGACAAGAAAATCTACCAGGGTCCTGATAAAATGATGAGCCGATTCTTTGAGCTCCTGCAAATTTTCATCGGTATGCGTAACAGGGACCGGGATACCGACCTTCAGGCTGACACAATTATTTTTTAATGATCCCTGCACAATATATACCCTGTCATAAAAGTCTGCGAGTTTCTTTTCATCAATAGCAGATATTAATGCTTTCATCAGGATCATTCCCAGCCTGGCCTCGTTTTCTTCTTCAACGCCCTGCATGGTAAATACTTGTGCCGCTGCCTGGTATTGCTCACTTTTAATGACAGGTAGATCTGCAGCCTGGCTTATAACACTGTCGCCGGAGCAATCAACGATCGACTTTAACCGGAACTCAATGCTGTTACCCCAGGCCGTTATAAAAGCAGAAATAATATTATCCTCTTCAATATTGATCTTATCAAGTGTAGCATTCAAATACACATCCACTTTATGCTCATGCAACAAATGAATGCAGATGCTTTTAAATGCTTCAATATCGTAAGGTAAATAGTGTAGCCCTTCCGCATTGTGTAACGGCTTTGTTTCGGAAGTCATTTGCAATGTATCAGCAAATTCTTTTGTAAAACCTTTTACAATATAATCTGATCTTTCTGTTTTACTGAATTTATACAATCCGCAAACAGTTCCAACTTCTGCTGCAGTTGCCTTTCCACCGAGGTAAGCATTGCGTTCTATCAATGCGACTTTCGATCCTTTGCGTGCTGCTGCAACTGCCGCTGCTACACCGGCGGCTCCACCACCCAAAATAACTACGTCGGTATTTTTAACTGAATCCATTAATGCTCGGCGAGAAGGGTCTCTTTTAACTTTTCTTCAATTAAATGTAGGTCATTATTGCTGATAATATCAGGAGAGTAAGCAATATTTATATTGAGCTTATCATCATGTTTTAAAAAAACAAAAGTTAAACCGGGAGGAAAAGTGAGTGCAGGCATCATGGTAAGATCACGAAGTGGTTCACCAAATAAAGATATTAATTCATTAAAATTATCACCTGTGGAGGTATATAAAAAACTGGCAAAGGTTCCTTCACCGGTCCGGCTGATCAAAAAATAATACAACCAAAGTGGAATATGCCGCATCATGTTCAGAAACATGGTATATTTCTGTGGCATCTTATCTTTTATCTGAGAGGTCATTTGTGCGCTAAGGCATTTTACTGTCTGCGACACCGTATTCATTTCATTTTGAGGAATTCGGTAAAATAAAAATGACACACAATTAGATATCAATGGCCCGGTTGCACCTCTCAATCTTCCATCATAGGGAACGGGTAACCAAAGATCTCCTTCATTGTTTTTTAGCTTATTGATCACATGCGAACAACACGCTATAAAATATAAGGTAGGGCCAAACCGTGAACCTGTTTTAAATGCATTGTCGTGTATCTTCTTTGTTTCTGCTGCATTGAAATAAATGATCTTGCAACTGGTTATGCCCTCACTTGTTTTGGGATTTTTAGTTGCAACGGAACTTACCGGCGCTTTGGAGGACGTTTGAATGAATCTTTTTACTTTGTACATGTTCTGTATGTACTTAATAATATTTGTTTTCTTTTCTTTTGCGGGAAAAAAAATATCAAAATTTTGCTGTGTCTTCTCTGTGATATGATTCAGGTGTTCAAAAAGTAATGTTGTTCCTTTTGCATCCAGCAGGATATGGTTCCACGACAATACAAAAGCGCAGCCACCCGAAGGAAAATGTACCAGGTCGGCCTCAATAAAACGGGTAGCATTTACCGTTATATCTCTTTCCAGAATTATTTGAGGCAATTCATTTTCAATAGCGGTATGATGATGTTCCTGCAGGATGATCCCGTTGCCCTGATCTGTATATTCCCAGTAAGGTATCTTAAACAATGAACCCGGAACCAGTTTAATATTACACAACCAATAGATAACCGGGGAGCTTTTTAGAATGCTATCTATTTTTTCTGCAGATAAGGCATTGCTGAAATAAAATATCTTGCGCATTACATTTCCACCGGCACTGTGTTTCTTTGCATGTTTATCCAATACCAGGTGAAAGCAATCGGCGCCACTTAAATATACTTTTTTTGGAAGTTCAGCTTTATTAAAAGAGATCATGATGGGTTAATCTTAAAAGCCTGTTTATTATAATAATGACTGCACCGTTGCAGAAAGCGCTTTTAGTGTCTTAAAATTATCAGGAATTAATTTATCATCGGGTATCATAACAGCATACTGGCGTTCAATAAAGAGTATGATCTCTACAGTTGAAAATGAATCTATCCCTGCCTGCTGTAGGTTGGTTGAAGCATCAATTTTCACATCTGCTGAAAGAATATTGTTTTCGATATACTTTCTTATATCCTCAATAATGATGTTTGCATCCATAATCAAGTTGTTCGTTTTATCCTGTTCACTATAGATGCAATGGCCATAGTTGCCAAAAAGAAAATAAATAATTTTATTGCATCTGTCATAATATCTCCAACACCTGCACCCCTTAAAAATAATTTATAAAATCCGGTGAGCGACCAATTCAATGGTGAATAGGCGCTTATATTACGCATTACTTCCGGCATCACATAACTCGGCACCCATATTCCTCCCAATGCTGATAATAAAAGTATTGAGAGGGCACCCACGATCGCTCCCTGGTGTTCAGTTTCTGCTAATGTACCAACCATTACACCATAGCCTGTTGCGGCAAATGCAGTGGCCATAGTTAATACAAAAATTCCAATATAGCTATGCCCCAGCACCAATGCGGGCAAGCCCAGCATTGGTAAAAATACTAAACCTACCGAAAGCATCAGTAAAAACTGGATCTGGCATACAATTGCATACACAATGATCTTTCCGTTTATCAATAATAGAAACGGCGTTGGCATGGTATGCAGGCGAAAAACACTTCCTTCATTCCTTTCTTTCATAATACTTCCCGAAAGCGGAATGGCAATAAAGAACATGGCAAATATTGCCCATGCAGGTACATTGTGCTGAACTGCATTGGGAACAATTTTTTCTTCCGACTTAGAAGCATATATCTCTTTGTACTTTATGATCTGTGATTTTTTATAAGCATTTTTTGGTGCAGATGATTTGTCGGGAATTATTTCGGCAACCTGGTCAGAAAATGTCTGGAACATGATCTTTGTTTTTACTTCCGAAATAAATTCGTGGAGGTTACTTGTTACAGAAATGAGAAAAGATTTTTTTGCAACCGGATCTATGAGGATGGTTATTTCCACAGAATCCTGTGTTACAGATCCGTTTCGTATAACAGTTGAATCTGAATTCAATGTTTCACTAACCAATGCAGTTACATTTTTCCTGATAGCTTCTGTAGCATTTTTCGGAATAACAATTCCAACCAGGAATTTTCCTTCTGCAACAGCTTTCTGTGCAAGTTCTATAGTTGCAGGCCTGCCATCTATAGAATCATAAAAAGTACAGAGATCGTTATTCCGAAGCCCTTGTTCTATCAATATTCCCAATGAATCATGGTCATTGTTTACAAACACAATGGGAATACCTTTTTCATTGATCGTTTTAAAAGCGGCATCCTGTATCAGTGTCATCACAAATATGAGCGCCATCGGCATCAGGAATAAAATAGACAACCCTATCTTATCTCTTATGAGCAGTAAGATCTCTTTTTTAACCGTTGCCAATAATTTACTGATCATTAGTCCCTTAATTTTCTGTTGGTTAAATTCAAAAAAACATTTTCCAGGTTGGCTGATCCGGGGTTACCAGCGATGAGTTCATCAGGAGTTCCCTGTGTTAAAATTTTACCATGATCAATGATGGAAACCCTTGTACAGAAATTTTCTGCTTCATCCATGTGGTGTGATGTATAAATGATGGTTGTTCCGGATGCGTTGATCTCTTTTAAATGTTCAATGATCACGTTGCGTGATTGTACATCAACACCAACTGTAGGTTCATCAAGGAATAAAATTTTCGGTTCGTGTAAAATACCTGCAATGAGGTTTACCCTTCGTTTCATTCCGCCTGAATAAGTTGATAACTGCCTGTTTGCGGCATCTGTTAATCCTAATTTTTGTAACCAGTCATTGATCTTTTCTTTCAGGTCTTTACCTTTTAAGCCATACATGTGTCCGTAAAAATCCAGGTTCTCCCTTGCCGTTAAGGTTGGATACAATGCAATATCCTGTGGAACGATACCGATGATCTGTTTGATACCGGCAAGCTGCTGATCTAAATTTTTTCCATCGATCAAAACTTTACCATTGCTGGGCGGGAACAACCCGCAAAGAATAGAAATGGTGGTGGTTTTTCCTGCGCCATTGGGGCCAAGTAAACCAAATATCTCGTTGCGATTTATTGAAAAGGAAATGTCGTTTACTGCTGGTTCTGTAGCATGCTTAAAAGTCTTGGTGAGATTTTGTATCTCTATGATCGCAGTATTGTTCATGTTATGGAAGCACTATAATTTATGTAAACAAAATTATTGTGCAGGACAAGTATTTAATAAATGAATTGCGCAAAACTAAACTAAATAAAGTTGAAGCCCAAGAAAGCTATTAGCCATTAGCTGCAAGCTTTTAGCAGGGCGTTTGATGAAAATAAAAATCCAGTTATAATAACAAGATCCAGATCAATCAGTACTTGCTAACAGCTTGTAGTTTTTCTTCCCATAATCAAATCAGTAGTGATCTTTGCAGAAAGCAGACAAAGTGGTATACTCGGCCCGGGATGAACACTTCCTCCACAGAAATACAATCCTTTTATATCTTTTGAAAAATTTGCATGTCTTAAAAAAGCAGCGAATTTATTATTGGAACTATTTCCATAGATGGCGCCAAATGCACTGGATGTACGGCTTTCAATAACACGGGGATCGAATACCATTTCACTTTCAATTAGTGGCCTGATATCAGTTTTCAATACCCGGTTTATTTTTCTGATCATATTTTCCCTTGCTTCTTCAATGAATTTATTCCAATCCTGCCCGGAATTATTTGGAACATTTATAAATGAGAACCAGTTCTCGCAACCTGCCGGTGCATCTGTTGGGGTATGCTTGCTGGTAATGTTGAGGTAAATAGTAGGATCGTGATAAATTGATTTTTTTGAAAAGATGGTATCAAATTCTTCTTCATAATTTTCACTGAAAAGAATGTTGTGCAGCCCCAGTTCTTTAAATTCCTTTTTAATACCCCAGTAAAAAATTATCCCTGAACTTGATTTTGGCTGATCCAGTGTTTTTGCCGGTCTTTTTGCAGCCGGCATTAATTTTTTATAACTGTTGTAAACATCCATATTGCTGATAACAAGATCGAATGCTGCAGTTTCTTTATCTGTTCTAACACCGGCTATTTTTTTATTTTCGATCAGGATCTCACGTACGGGCGTTGAAAAATTAAATTGTACGCCGATTTCTTTTGCCAGTTTTACCAAAGAGTTGGTTATACTAACCATTCCACCCACAGGATAAAAAGCGCCTTTCACAATTTCAACATGGGCAATTACATTTAAGGTAGCGGGAGATAAATAAGGGCTGGAGCCATTATAAGTTGCATAGCGGTTAAATATCTTTACCAAACGGGAATCTGTAAATGATTTTTGATTGGCGCCGTTCATGGTATCAAATGCGCCGATCTTTCCAAAATTTAATATTCCTCTCAGTACCGGCCAGGTAAAAAAATTCCTAAGCCTGTGTAATGAATTTTTTAAAAATACTTCTTCAGTAAGGTTATAAATAGTATGTGATCTATCGAGGTATCTTGTGATATCTTCTTTTTTATCATTTGTTTTTGCAGCAAGTTGTGCTGCAAATTTTTCTTTACCATGGAAAGCATCTAGCATACTGCCATCCTCAAAAAAATATTTATAAACCGGGTCAAGTGGGATATAATTAAAGTGGTCACGCGGGTTCCTGCCCAACAATTTAAAAAGCTCATCCACATAATGCGGCATGGTAAAAACGGATGGCCCCATATCAAAACGATAACCGTCTTTACTTTCTGATGAACATTTCCCCCCCGGGAAACTATTTGCCTCAAACACGGTAACGCTGTATCCTTTGTTTCGCATTCGAATGGCTGCAGCAATACCAGCAACACCGGCTCCGATAACAGCGCACCTCCTATTATTTTCTTTTATCATTTTACCTATACTAACGCTGTAAATATTTTAATTCAGGCCAAAATTACATGTTTTCCGGAATTCCGCTTTTACACCGTTTTTAATGAAAAAATGCTAAATTTTCGTTGAAAAATCCCTCTTTTTGATACACGGGACATAAAAAAGGCACTTATTTATTCTTTTTTGCGGCTTTAATATATTAGATTTGTGCTACCCCACGGGTATTTTACTCTCCTCTATTCTTCCTGAAGAACCCCAAAACCATTACTTAATGAAATCGACCTGCATGAAACCGTGCTTTACACTCTGTATTTTACTGCTATTAAGCAGTACTTCGATCAATGCGCAAGGAATTTTCCAGCTTTGGGGAATGACAAAGGATGGCGGTGCCGATAACACCGGCGCTGTGTTTAGTACTACTGCAACCGGTAATGGTTTCCAGGAAAGGCATCAGTTTAGTATTAATAACCCCGGCGCTTACCCGCAACTGACAAACCTGTCTGAATACAATGGAAAGTTGTATGGCATGACACAGCAAGGTGGCAACTACAGTTCAGGGATAATTTTTGAATGGGATCCCGCTACAAACAATTACATAAAAAAAATCGCTTTTAATGGTTCTGATGGCAGCGGCCCTCTTGGCGGCCTCGTACTATATAACGGGAAGTTCTATGGTATGACGGAGTCGGGTGGCAGCCATTCCCAGGGCGTAATTTTTGAATGGGATCCTGTCACGAACATTTATACAAAAAGAATTGATTTTATCGATAATTCATTTGATGGTCATTATGGTTGCCGGCCGGCCGGAAACTTAACAATGAGCGGAGGAAAGTTTTATGGAATGACAGCTTACGGCGGTGACAATGATAAAGGAGTGATCTTTGAATGGGATCCTGTTACAAATATATATTCCAAAAAAATGGATTTTAATGGAAGTAATGGTTGCAGGCCTTTTAGCAACTTAACGCTGAGCGGCGGAAAGTTTTATGGAATGACAACCTTAGGCGGCACGAATGACAAGGGGGTAATTTTTGAATGGGATCCAACTGGAAATGTTTGCACTCCACAAAAAGATTTTAACGGCAGCAATGGAAGCAACCCCTATGGTAACTTAATTGCGAAGGGGGCTGGCTTTATTGGTATGACACAACATGGTGGTATAGACGATGATGGCGTAATTTTTGAATGGGATCCGGCCGTTAATTTGCAAGTAATAAAATATGAATTTAATGATAATGATGGCTATTGGCCCGGAGGTGACCTGGCATTAAAAGATGGGAAGTATTACAGTACAGCACTCCGCGGTGGTATCAACGATGCGGGTGTAATTTTTGAATGGGACCCTGCGCTGAACCAGTATACAAAAAAGATTGATCTGAGTACTGCTACCGGGAAATATCCGCAGGTTGGTTTGGCAATTTTCAATGGGAAATTTTATGGTATGACGAACCAGGGCGGGATCTTTGGTAAAGGCGTAATTTTTGAATGGGACCAGCCATCTAATGTATATACAAAAAAGGTGGAATTGAATGATATTGGCAAAGGCATTAATCCATCGGGTAATGTAAAACCAATAAAGGGAAAGTTTTATGGCATGACCAATTTGGGTGGCATCAATAATGTGGGTGTGATTTTTGAATGGGACCAGGCATCAAATACTTACACAAAAAAGATCGACCTGAGCCAGGCTGATGGCAGTAAACCAACCGGCAGTTTAACATTGAGTGGCGGGAAGTTATATGGAATGACAAAGAATGGCGGAGACAATGATGGAGGTGTAATTTTTGAATGGGACCCGGCTACAAATACTTACACAAAAAAGATCGACCTGATCTATGCAAATGGAAGTTTACCCCAAGGGAGCCTGGCACTAAGCGGAGGGAAATTTTATAGTATGACCAATTCCGGAGGTGCTAATAACGGCGGGGTTATTTTTGAATGGGATCCTGCAACAAATATTTATACCAATAAAATTGATCTGATCCTAAGCAGTGGCAGCAAGCCTTTTGGTGACCTGGCAGCTTATAACGGAAAGTTCTATGGCATGACCAGTAAAGGAGGAATTAACAATGTCGGTGTGATTTTTGAGTGGGATCCTGCAACGAATGCGTATGTAAAAAAGATTGATCTAAGTACCGCAAATGGTAAAACTCCTTACGGCAGCCTGACTTTATTTGCAGGAAAATTCTATGGAATGACGTCTGCCGGTGGCATCAATAATAAAGGAACAGTTTTTGAATGGGATCCTACCACTAATGCATACACGAAAAAATTAGATTTTTCTACTACCGATACTTACAGTCCTTTTGGAAATTTGACCCAGAGTGAAGGAAAATTCTATGGGATGACAAGGGCCGGCGGAAGTAATAACGGAGGTGTGATTTTTGAATGGGACCCTGTAAGTAATGTATATACTAAAAAAAGCGACCTGAATGTAAATTCAGGCGGATCATCATCGGGCATTATTACCGATATCACACTTGCACCGGCACCTGTAGCAAAAGGGTTGCCCAATAATTGTATCAATTTTCCTGTAGTAACAATTGATAATACTAACAATAATGTGTGGGTGCCAATTACTGATAATTATGGTGATGCGGTAGCAGAGATAAAAGCGAATGGGAATAACCTGGGTATTGTCAGCGCATCTATGTTCATTAACACCGGTACGGTAAGAGAAGACGGAACCAGCAGTAACAGGCTTTACCTTGACAGGAACATAACCCTAACACCGGAATTCCCGCTTGCTCCCGGATCATCGGCAGATATCCGGTTGTACATAAAAAGTTCTGAATACCTGGCTTTGAAAAATGCGGTAAACTCAAACGGCCAGCCATCATTCATCACGGGCATCAATGATATCGGGATCTATAAGAATGACGATCTCTGTTCACCTGCAGTGGGATTTATTGCCAACCCGGTTGCTACCAATAATGATACCTGGGGAGCTGATTATGTACTTTCGGCAAGAATCAGTTCTTTTTCAACATTTTATTTTGCCAATATTGCCCAGGGTGGTCCATTGCCTTTG
>JANNBU010000025.1:0-5246 GCA_031385805.1 Ferruginibacter sp. | reverse complement strand
ATTAAAATGAATACTGATCTTATTGATATGTATTTGAATTGTATCAAAGTATCTTCTACCTCGGCATCAGGAAATCAGCGATGATGGTATGGTAATTCCCAATTTGAAAGAAATAACAGGGTCCGATTTTTCGAAATAGTTTTTGATCTTTTCCAGGTCTTTATATTTAGGTTTATCTTCAATGAACTTAGGAAATATCTTTCTTATTTCTGTGTAAACATTTAATGTTTCAGACGATAACCTCGACACACATTCTAAATAGTCTATTGCCTGTAAAACCGTCATCATCTGGATGCTCAATACTTCAAATGAATTATCAATTACCTTTTTCGTCATCAATGCTGCATTACAACCCATGCTTACAATATCCTGGTTGTCGTTGTTATTTGGAATGCTGTGTACATACATTGGGAATGACAATGTTTGATTTTCTGCAACCGTAGAAGTTGCGGTGAACTGCATTCCCTGCATACCAAAATTAAAACCGAGTACTCCGAGATTAACAAAAGGCGGGAATTTCTGGTTCAGTTTTTCATTCAACAGGTAATTCAATTGCCTTTCGGAAAGCATCGACAATTTGGTGATCGCTGTTTTTAATTTATCCATCTCCAATGAAACATAATCGCCATGAAAATTTCCTCCGTGAAAAATATTATGATTTTCATGATCGATCACAGGATTGTCATTTACCGAATTGAGTTCGTCAACCACTATTTTTTCCGACTGACAGATGGTATCATAAATGGGGCCCAATATCTGTGTAACACAACGCAGTGAATAATATTCCTGCACTTTATCTTCAAAAACTTCCTGGTTAAGGTTATCGGGATTGTATAAATGTTCGGAACGGCTGCGGATCATTTTGCTATCCTTCAGAATATCGCGGAGTTGTGCAGCGATCTTGTTCTGGCCTTTGTGATGCTTTACGATATTCAATTCATAAGAATAATGATCGTCAAATGCTTCCACCACTTCATTGATCATGGCAGAAAGTAAGACCGACCATTCCAATAATTTTTGTGCCTGTATGATATTTACCATGCCAATACCGGTCATTGCCGAAGTTCCATTTAAAATGGCCAGTCCCTCTCTGATATGAATGGAAAGTGGTTTGATCTTCAGCTTATTAAAAATATCCATTGTAGGATACAGCTCTCCTTCATACACAACTTCTCCTTCGCCGATCAATACAAGGGCAAGATGCGCCAGTTGAACCAGGTCGCCACTGGCGCCTACGCCGCCATGTTCATAAATACAAGGGGTAACATCTTTATTAATCAGATTGGCTAAGAGTTCCACCACTTCGGGATTCACGCCCGAATATGCCTGCATGAGGCTATTCAAACGTGCTATCATTACGGCTTTTACGAGTATCGGCGACATCAGGTTACCGCCGCCCGAACTGTGGCTTCTGATAAGGTTGTATTGTAATTGCAACAGGTTTGTTTCGCTCACTTTATATTGAGCCATTGGGCCAAAACCTGTATTTATACCGTAAATGAGTTTATTAGAAGAGAAACTTTTTAAGAATTGAAAATTTACATCCACTTTTTCAACTGCAGCTTTATCCAAAACCACCTCTTTATCTTTATACAGGATATCTGAAAAATCATTTAAAGAAAGTGCTCTTTCTCCGACATGTATCATGGGCCCAATTTGATTTACAAGTACTAACAATTATTTGGCAAACCGTAAAAATAGAATAAAGATTTCAAATTTAAGGGTTTTGCATAAATCCAATTCTTCATATATAAACAATATGGCTTGTGAGGTCAGGCTCAGCACTGTTTCCCAAAACTGTGTTAACCATTCATCAGGAAAAAATATAAGCCCTGTTCTTATTGCCGGATACAGAATATATACTAATATTGACGTCTGTTTTTATCAGCTTTTAAAATTTACCTGCAAAATGAAATTTATAACAAATTACCTGGCTATTATTACCGCTTTTTTATTCACATCAATTACAACCCAGGCACAGGATGTGAACAAGATGAAAGGCAACCTGTCTTTCTTAAAAGAAGAAAAAACGATCAATGTAGAATTTACCTATGAAAAAATGTCGGTTGGCGATTTTGGTAAAGAAGCCGATTATATAAAGACCAGGAAACAGGAGATGAATACAAAAGAAGCCGGAACTGGGGATGCATGGGCAATTAAATGGGATGAAGACAAACAGAAAAGATATGAACCCAAATTTACATTGGGCTATACAAATGTTAGCGGTATGACCGTGAGCAAAGATGCCAAATACACGCTCATTTTTAATACAAAAGCTTTGGAACAAGGATATAGTGTAGGGGTATCGAAAAGAAATGCAGGTATTGATGGTACCGTTACCATTGTTGAAACCGCAGACAGGACAAAAAAGCTTGCCGTGCTTTCAGTAGAAAGACCTGGAGAAAATATGTTCAGGGGTGCTGCTTTTGATGCAGGTTCAAGAATTGCTGATGCTTATTACCTCAGCGGCCAAAAAGTTGCGAAGTTCATTAAAAAGACCATGAAGGAAGAAGATTGATCTTTACACTAATAAATTCCAGGCCGGTCAATTCCTTTTTAAATATTTAAAGAATAGAGATTGATTAGGTCTTCAAATACAATAACTATATTTTCGCCAATCATTTATTCACCATAAAAGTTGCAATACAGCTTTAATTTAATATGTATTTTATGAAGTATTTACTCCTCGTTGCAGTTTCTTTACTATCAGTATTTTCTTATGGCCAAAGTAAAAAATTTATTTTTAAACTGGGTTCTGAATATGAATTACCCAGAAAATCTGAAGACCTTTCATTTTTTGGCAATCAGACAGATGGGATTATTAATCTTTCATTGAAAAAAGATGAGCTCAATGTTGTAAGGTTCGATCCAAAAACGCTTAGTCAGTCAACTGAGAAAAAAATTGAATTGCCTGAAGCCACAAAGAACTTCAACAGTGAAGCAGTTACTGATTTTAGCTCTACCAATTATTTTTGGATGCACAGCGACTGGGATAAAGAATCCAAAATAGAAATGCTTTTCTATGATAAAATAGATGTTGCTTCCGGTAAATTAACAAACCAGAATACAAAGATGTTTGAAACCACCAGGTTAACCGGTGATATGGTTTCCACGGGTTTTTACCAGATGAAGGTTGATAACAAGTATAAGTTTAATTATGATGCAGAAAAGAAAAAATTATTAGTAAGCTACCGGTTATGGCCGGAAGAGAAAAATGATAAAATTAATTACGACAGGATCGGCCTGCAGATTTTTGATGAGAACCTGAAAAAATTATGGGGTGGTGAATTTACCATGCCTTATACCGAAGCCATCATGGATAATTCTAATTTTTCCGTTGATGGAAATGGAAATGCTTATATGCTTGCGAAAATATATGACTCTGAAAAAAGAAAAGAAAAAGATAAAGAAACGGGAAAACCGGCTTATCATTATGAAGTATTGAAATTTACCAAAGACAGTAAGAAAATAATTTCTGCAACAATAGCTGTAGATGATTTTTTTATTCGTGAAACTTCTCTGATCGAAAATTTCAAACACGAAATGATCATTGCCAGTACATACAGTAAAAGATCAAAAGGCAATGGAACTGATGGTGTGTTCCTGGCTTCATTGGATCAGAATAATAAAGTAATAAAATTTAAAGACGGTTATTATGAATTTCCATTGGCAGAACTGGAGAAATTTGAATCGGCAAGAAAGAAAAGAAAGATGGAAAAAAGTGATGACTATGAAGCACCCAACCTTGTTGTAAGAGATGTAATATTGGAAACAGATGGAAGCGTGTTGATGGCTTTGGAAGAATACAATGTAGTTGTAACCAGGTCTTATGGCAGCCGCGGACAAGTTACTACCTATGCCACATTTTATTATGAAGATATCATTGCGGGAAAGATCAATGCAGCAGGTAAATTTGAATGGTTAAGGAAAATACCAAAAAAACAAAAAGGAAGTACCACCAACTCTGGCTACTCGGTAAATTATAATTTGCCGGGAACAATGGGCTTTAAACTGATCAGCGATGCTTCGGGGTATTACTTTTTATATTTAGATAATAAAAAGAATGTAGATATTGCTGAAGATGAAGTTCCAAAATACCATGTGGATGGATTTGGCGGACAGGTAATGGTAACCAAAGTTGATAATACCGGTACCCTGGCCAAAGAGTTGCTGTTCGACACCCGGGAAGAAGATGTAATGGTTTTTCCAAAAAAATTCAGCCGGATCAATGGTAACCAGTTTATTGGAAGGGCAAAAGTTAAGAAGAACCTCTTTCAGCCTTTATTAATAACTGTGAATTAATTTATTGGGTTTAACATAACAAATTGCTTAAAAAAGATTGCCAACCTTTCTAAAGGTTGGCAATCTTTTTTAATTAGTCTTTGTTGATAAATGAAAACAAATTTATTAATAATTGTATTAATTTTAAGCAACTAAATGATTAAAAAATGAAAAAAGTAAAAAGCTGTGCTGTAATGTTGGCATTGGTATTTTTTACATTAAATACCCAGGCACAAAAAATAAAAACAACTGAAGGAAGTACGGATGTATTGAAAAATGAAACGTCTATTAATATTGAATTTACCTATGACAATATCACCATAGGAAAAAAAGAAGAAAAAGAAGAAGACTATATCAAAAGGAAGAAAGACGATTATAATGCCAAAGAACCGGGCCGGGGCGATAGCTGGGAAAAAGCATGGAAGAATGACCGGACAGCGAAGTTTGAACCAGGTTTTATTGAGCTGTTCACAAAAACAAGTGGTATGAGCAACAGTAAAGATGCTAAATACACATTGATTTTTAAAACCAAAACAATGGAGCCTGGCTATAATATTGCCGGGGGAATGATGGTTGGGGGAAGAAAGAATGCCGAAATTGACGCAGACGTATGGATCGTGGAAACAGCAGATAAAACAAAAAAGATCGCTGTAATAACTATAACCAATGCTCCCGGCAGAACTTTCAGTGGCAATGATTATGCAACAGGCGACAGGATCTCCGAAGCTTACGAGGTTTCGGGAAAGAAATTGGCCAAATACATTAAGTAGTATTCTGTCAAAAAAATAAAAAAGGCTTTCGATGTGAAAGCCTTTTTTTATTTATAAATTTTAATTAGTCGTCCCTTAAAAAGTTAATTCAGCTTAATCAGGGCCGGGCAAAGTTGGGCGTTGGGCTTAAGGAGATAAAAAATGGCCTGAAAAAAACGAAACAAAAATAAAAGTGGATTTAGTTTCCACTTATTC
>JANNBU010000017.1:0-12117 GCA_031385805.1 Ferruginibacter sp. | reverse complement strand
AAAGTAAGCGGCGGTGTCAGTAATCTTTCATTTTCCTTCCGCGGTAATGATCATGTTCGTGAAGCGATGCATGCCGTATTCCTTTATCATGCTATAAAAGCAGGCATGTCGATGGGTATTGTGAATGCAGGACAGCTGGTTGTTTATGATGAAATAGAAAAAGGATTAAGAGAATTATGTGAGGAAGTAATTCTAAACAAAAACAATGACAACAACGAAGCCACAGAGAAACTCATTGTTTTTGCTGAGATAGTAAAAGCGAAAGGAAAAGAAATTGTAAAAGATGAAAAATGGAGAGATGAACCGGTAGAACAAAGATTAACCCATTCGCTTGTAAATGGTATCACAGATTATATTGATGCGGATACAGAAGAAGCAAGGATCAAATATCCCAAACCATTGGATGTAATTGAAGGCCCGCTGATGGATGGTATGAATGTGGTTGGTGATCTCTTTGGTGCAGGCAAAATGTTTTTACCCCAGGTAGTAAAGAGTGCCCGGGTAATGAAAAAAGCAGTGGCGGTACTTACTCCATTTATAGAACAGGAAAAAGAAGACAGAAAAAATGCTCATATCGCAGCAGGAACTGTAAATGAAGAAACTGCCGGCGCTGCAAAAATATTATTAGCAACTGTAAAAGGAGATGTACACGATATTGGTAAAAATATTGTTGGGGTTGTACTTGGTTGTAATGGTTACGATATTATTGATCTGGGTGTAATGGTTGCCACCGATAAGATCTTAGACACCGCTGTAAAGGAAAAAGTAGATATCATTGGATTAAGCGGCCTCATCACTCCTTCTTTGGATGAGATGGTACATGTGGCACATGAAATGAAGCGCCGCGGCATCAAATTACCTTTAATGATCGGTGGCGCTACCACTTCACGCATGCATACTGCCGTAAAGATCGCACCACAATACGACGATGGTGTTATTCATGTATTGGATGCAAGTCGTAGTGTAACCGTTGCCGGCAGCCTGTTGAGCAAAGAACAAAAACCTGAATTTCTCGAAGGCATCAAAAAAGAATATGAAAAATTAAAAGAAGATTTTGCCAATAAAAAATCGGCGAAGCAATATTTAAAATTTGAAGAGGCGCAAAAAAATGTTGCCGTAATTGATTGGGATAATTTTACTCCTGTTGCCCCAACTTTTACCGGAACAAAAATATTCAACAATTACCCATTGGAAGAAATAGCTGAATACATTGACTGGCAGCCATTCTTCATTGCATGGGAAATGCATGGGAAATTTCCTGCAATACTAACAGATGCTGTGATTGGTGTTGAAGCAACCAAATTATACAATGATGCAAAAAAATTGTTGAAACAGCTCATTGATGAAAAATGGTTAAACGCAAGAGGAGCCATTGGATTTTGGCCGGCAAATAAAACCGCACCCGATTCTGTAGATGTATTGACGGAAAAAGAAGTTATAAAACTTCAGTTCCTGCGGCAGCAAGTGAAGAAAGCGGCAGGACAACCCAATCTTTCTTTGGCTGATTTTATAAAGCCATACAGCCTATCCCTATCCCTTCCCGAAGGGAAGGACAATAGCGACCCGGGTTACCAATGGGCAAACCCTGTTACCTATCCGTTACTAAAAGAATTTGCTATTCAAAATCGTAATAAGCCAACTAAGGCAGAAGAAACGCTTTGGGAATTAGTTAAAACAAAAAAATTAGAAGGTTATAAATTCAGAAGGCAACAAATCATTGGAAATTATATCGCAGATCTTGTGTGTCTCGATAAAAGGCTGATTATAGAAATAGATGGATTAATTCATCAGTTACCAGAAAATGAAGACGCCGATGAAATAAGAGCACAATGGTTGAATAGTACCGGTTTTAAAGTTATAAGATTCACAAATGAACAGGTATTAAATAAAACAGAAAAAACTATCGAAGCTATAAGTAATGAATTAAAAAGACAACAGGGTATCAAAGAAAGTTCCGTCCTAAGTTCCCCCTTCGGGGGTCAGGGGGCCGGGGGGGATTATATCGGTGCATTCGCCGTAACCATAGAAGGCATTGAACCACACATCAAAAAATTTGAAGCTGCCTTTGATGATTACAACAAGATCATTTTACAAGCATTGGCAGACAGGTTAGCAGAAGCATTTGCAGAACTGTTACACAAAAGAACAAGACAGGAATATTGGGGTTATGCAACAGACGAACACCTTACGAACGAACAATTAATTAAAGAAGAATACCTGGGTATCCGCCCGGCGCCGGGTTATCCTGCTTGTCCCGATCACACAGAAAAATATAAACTGTTTGAATTATTAGGAGGAGAAGATGCAACCGGTATCATGCTTACAGAATCATTGGCCATGTATCCTGCATCATCTGTATCAGGTTGGTATTTTGCAAACCCTGACAGCAAATATTTTGGCGTTGGTAAAATTGAAAAAGATCAATTAGAAGATTATACTAAGAGGAAGGGGATGAGCATTGATGAAATGACAAGGTGGTTAAGGCCGATATTGGAATAAGGATTAATTCCCTCAGCGATAAAAGTATACTCTTCGGGATAATTTAAGTAGTTTTATACATAGAATTCTTTTTATGGAAAATAATCATTTAAAATCTTTTGAAGTCAGCGGTTTTAAAAAATTTACTGATTTAAAGATTGATAATATTGGACAATTTAATTTGATTGTGGGGGATAATAATGTTGGAAAGACATCCTTGTTAGAAGCGCTTTTAGTAAACCAAAATCCTGAAAACTTTTTCGATTCATTGGCGAATTTATTATTATTTGTAAAACGATTTAATAATTTACGATTGCCATATTTAAATTATTTTTTTTCTGATAGTTCTAAAAAAAATCTAATAGAAATTTCTGAAATTGATAGTGAAGGAATCGCAGGTAATTATTTTTATTATAAAAAAGACGATTTTAATTTTGAAGTGTCATATACAACGAATGGCTTAATTACGCCCCCAAGGATGTTTTCGCTTTCTAATGAGTCATATTTAAATATGAATTTCAATCTAAATGTTCCTTTTATTCCCTTTGGCAACTATTATGATCATGAGTTAACAGAAAAATACTCTCAACACATTCAAATTTTTGTTGATAAAAAGGATCAGTTTTTAAAAGCATTTTCTAAGATTATTCCCAATATTAAAAATATCGAAGTAAATGCCGGGCTTTCCAAAAACCCCATTTTACTAATCGCAGAGGCTGGAAGAAATCAACTAACGCCTTTAGGAATGTATGGTGATGGTGCTTTAAAATTATTCAGAATATTGATTTCCTTGTTTAGTGGAAATAACATTTATTCAAGATTAATGATTGACGAGTTAGATGCAGGTATTCATCATAGCAGGCTTAATGATTTTATTAAATCACTCATTAATGTAGGGCTTTCTGAAGGAAAACAAATTTTCGCAACAACACATTCCAAAGAATGCATAGAAAGTTTTAAAACTGCATTAGAAGAAGCTGGATTACAAAATGAAGGCAGGATCATTCGTTTAGCCGAAACAAAAAATGGAATAAAAGCATACACAAATACATTTGAACAATTTGAAAACTCGCTTTCTGCTGAAAGCGAAATACGTTAATCCACCCAAATGCCCGACTTTACAATTTATACAGAAAGTAAAGCTGATGTGAAATTTTTAAACGATTTCATAGCCGAGGTTTTTAATAACACGTTACCTGAGAATAATTTTGATACATTGCTTTCCTGGAGCGGATATAAGGCAGGTGGAGTTCTTAAAACAGAAATTCAGCAGAATTTTGATGAAGGAAATGAAACAATAATAATTTTAGATGCTGATGCTGACTTTAAAGGAAGGGAAAGGGAAGTCTCAGCTGATTTTGCTGCTTACAAAATTCCTATCCGTTTATTCCTTTTCCCTGATAACTTAAATGTTGGAAATATCGAAACTCTTTTAGCCGGGATAGCCACTGACAGAAAACTAATGGATTGCTTTCTTGAGTATGAAAAATGCGTAGCACTTTATCCCAAAAAACTAAACGATTCAAGGATATACTCTTATCTTGATATGTTATTATTGGATAACTGGAAAGATGAAAAAGGAAAAGATTTAAGAAGAGAAGAATTCAGAAACTATAGAAATAAAAATCATTGGGATTTAAAGCATACAGACTTGAACCCATTAAAAGAATTTCTTGCGTCTTTCTTATAAATTTCTACTACTAATCTACCCAAACTTCTATTTCCCAATCATTTCTTTCCTTTCCTGGGTTTCTTTGGCATCATTGATCCCTTTTACCAATAAAACAACAACAATGATCTTCAGTATGATGCCTTTATAAAGTGTAGTTATATCAAGTGCCGCGTTCAAAGCTATAAACAATGCGTATAATATAAGTGCCCCAACGATCGCATAATATGGTTTCTTTTTTGTCCATAACCCCAGGAATACAAAACCCGCTACAAATACCCCGTAGATCAAAACATCCAGCCATATATATTCATTATAGTCTGAATTGTTAAATGCAAGAAATAACACACTTATTGTAATGAGGATCGCAACAGCAAATATGGCATTTCTGGCCTGTTTAATATGTTTATCATAACCCTGGTTTGAAAAGTCTTCTTCAGAAAAAATACTTTCAGTTTTGTTTTGTCCTGTTTCTTCCGGTATTTTATTATTTTCCATAACGGTTGATTATTTTTACAATCATAAATATAAACATATATGCGTATCATTTCTTATAATGTAAACGGCATCCGTGCTGCCATCAAAAAAGGTTTTATCGATTGGTTAAAAACAAATCCAGCTGATGTTATCTGCCTGCAGGAAACCAAAGCGGAACATTCCGACATTGATGTAAAACAATTAGAAGCCCTGGGCTATCATCATCATTGGTTCAGTGCACAAAAAAAAGGTTATAGCGGGGTAGCCGTTTTTACCAAAATAAAACCTGATAAGGTTTCGATCGGTTGTGGCATTCCATCAAGTGACAATGAAGGCAGGGTGATTCAGTTGGATTTTGGAGATCTCCGTTTGATCAATGCTTATTTTCCATCCGGTACAAGCGGCGATGAAAGACAACAATTCAAATATGTATGGCTGGATGAATTTCATGCTTACCTTAATAAATTAAAAAAGAAATTTCCAAAGATCATTTTGTGTGGTGACTATAATATTGCACACAATGAAATTGATATACACGATCCAAAAGGAAATAAGAACAGCAGTGGTTTTTTACCTCAAGAGCGTGAATGGCTTACTAAATTTCTAGCCAGTGGCTGGATCGATACTTTCCGTGAAATTCATACCGATCCTCACCGCTATAGCTGGTGGAGCCAGCGTTTTCCAAGTGTGCGGTTAAATAATAAAGGCTGGCGCATTGATTATATTACTGTAACAGAACCATTAAAAAAGAATATAAAAGATGCTGACATTTTTCCTGACGTAAAGCACAGTGATCATTGTCCTATATATTTAGAATTAAAATTTTAAATATATGCAAGCAGTTAAAAATAATAGAGAACCAGTTCCACCTTTTGGAACATCCCGATCATTTCGGGAAGGGGGCGGAGGCAGTATCATTTACAATGTAACTATTAAAATAAATGCGGCTATTGCAACTGATTGGCTGGCCTGGTTAAAAGATGAACACATTGTTGAGGTAAGAAGCACCGGTTGTTTTAGTAAAGCCACTATCATGCGATTATTGGAGGTTGATGAGACCGAAGGCCCAACTTATGCCATTCAGTATTTTGCAGAAACCAGGTTGCTTTACGATGAATATATAGAAAAACATGCAGGTGTCATGCGGCAAAAAAGCTTCGACAAATGGGGGAATAAGTTCATTGCATTCCGTTCGGTAATGGAAGTTATTAACTAATTGTGCAAAACAAATAATTCCAAATAAAAACAAATTGGCTATCGCCCGTAAGCCGCACAAACACAGGGGTTCCGGCTGTATAAGGCCGAAACCATTGACAGACAAGGGTTTCAGCCTTGTCATTAAAACAGCCCATTCAATTTTTTCGATTCTTTTTTGCCCAAAAAGCTTGTGGATTGCGGATTGCAGCCATTTTTGAAAATCGGCATTTTTCAAAAAAAATTTTTTGTTGCAATCAAAAACCTTCTATATTTGTTTCTCTTAAAATTTCAAAAACCTAATTCTGAACAAAGCTGAATTAATTGCAAAAATTGCTGATGACGCAGGCATCACAAAAACACAAGCAAATGCTACTTTAGATTCTTTTATTGAAGCAGTAACAAAAACTTTAAAAGGTGGTAACAAAGTAACTTTGGTTGGCTTTGGTACTTTTTCTGTTTCAAAAAGAGCTGCCCGTAACGGCCGTAATCCTCAAACAGGAGCTGTTATTAAAATTAAAGCAAAGAAAGTTGCTAAATTTAAAGCAGGCAAAGAATTATCAGGCAAAATCTAAGGTGCCCCAAAAAATTAAAAAAGCAAGTCACAATTGTGCCTTGCTTTTTTTGTTATAATTTTGATCAACTAAAAAATAAAAATTTATTATGGGACGTGGAGATATTAAAACAAAAAAAGGAAAGATCTTTGCCGGAAGTTTTGGCAAATCAAGACCTGCAAAAAGTAAAACAACTGTAGCCGTTAAACCAAAAGCAGCGGCTGCACCTGCTGCACCTGCAAAAAAAGTAGTGGCTAAAAAAGAGAAATAATCAAATCAATCGCTGAGATTATCCGGCATTGTATCTAATAGCTGTTAGCCGTTAGCTGATCGCTATTAGCTAACAGCTTTCTTTCTATGGTGCCAGCCTTTCTATTTTCCAGCTTCCGTTTTCCTGTTTTGAATATTGTATTCTGTCATGCAGCCTGCTGGGCCTGCCTTGCCAAAATTCAATAACAGATGGTTTAATGATATAACCTCCCCAATGTGGAGGTCTTTGTATTTCGGCACCGGTAAATTTTTTTTCAGTTGCAGTAACATTGGCTTCTATTATTTCCCTTGATGCTATTACTTTACTTTGTGGCGAAGCCCATGCCCCGATCTTACTGCCTTCCGGCCTTGAACTGAAATATGCATCACTTTCTTTCCCGCTTATCTTTTCTGCCATGCCTTCTATCCTTACCTGCCTTTCTAATTCCTTCCAGAAAAAAACCAGGCTGGCTTGTGGATTTTCTAAAAGCTCTGATCCTTTATGACTTTCGTAATTTGTAAAAAAAATAAAACCATCTTTTATAAATCCCTTTAGTAAAACGATTCTGGCAGAGGGCCTGCCGTTTTTATTTGCTGTAGCAAGTGTCATGGCATTTACTTCTTCAATCGTACTTCCCAAAACATCCTGCCACCATTTTTCAAATTGTTGCATGGGATCGGGTTGCACATCCTTTTCATCCAGGCTTTGTAGTTTATAGTCCTTTCTTATTGCTGCGATATCATTCATCAGTATTTAATTTAAAAGCAAAACTCAAATAAAAAATCCGAATAAAAAAGCCACCGGTAAAGTGGCTTTATAAATTATTATTTCAGTTTTTAAATTTATAATCCGAACCTTCCATAATCACCCAAAGCACCAAACCCGAATATACTTCCAAGTACTTTACCCATAATTAAACCAACCACTACAAGAACTACGATCAACACCACGATCGAGATTACTAAGTAAATTACTTTTTTATCTTCCGGCGTTTTCTTCATTGGCCCCAGGCCCAGGTACCAAAGATATATTCCATACAATCCAAAAAGGCCGCCAATAATGGCAAGCATTGGTAAAATATTCAAAAAAGCGCCGATAAGCCCGGGTGTATATGCATAAGCAACCAACTGGGCCGACTTGTTTAGATTTTTCTCTGAACCAAAAGAAGGAGCCAGCATATCTACTACATAAGCAGAAATTAAAACCGAAATAACACTCGTAACAAAGATCTTTATGGCTGTATAAAGTCCCCAGTCTATTCCCTTTATCCTGATGCCCAATAAACCTGTATCCACGCCAATAAAACCAAAGCCGATAAATGCAGCCGCCGCCCCGATCAATGCAAGCGGAAGCACATAAGACATGGTTACCGCAGATAAACTTTGTTCCTCTGCAGCAATTTTTTCCCATTCGGTTTTTGGAGTGATAATGATATTCTTAGCACGTTCAATTATATTCATATATAATAAATTTAGAATCGAAAAGTAGCTAATTGATCTGTTGAATGCAAGCTTATTGAATTTAATTTAATGACAGAGATCGCAACTGTTAATCCCTATCAGTAGTCAGACTCTCAAGTTTTTCTTTTAAATGATCATTTTCCATCAGGGCGATTTCCAAACTGCTTTCCAACTCAGCAACCCTTGCAATAGATGCAGCCAGTTGCCTGTACATGGAAGTTGTTTCTGCCAATTCATTATCAAGATCTGTTATGGCAGCCCGGGCACTTTCATACTTATCTTTAATGGTATAAAATTCTTTTTCCATATCCAGTGACTGGATGATCTCATTTTCCATAGCCACTTCTCTTTTTACGGCACCGGCGATCTGCCGTTGCTGATCTCCGATAAAGTGTTGCATCTGTGAAATTTCTTCCAGGTTTCCATCCAGGGTGCTTTGCAGGAGTACGTTATAAGCGGCTTTTTTTCTTAAGATCGCCAGTTCCTCTTCCCTTATATTAATCATTTCGGTTATATCCTGCAATTGTATCTGCAACAGCTCATTTTCGCTTTTTAACTGTTGTATCTCATCTTTCGAAAGCATAATTTTACCAGTGTTTATTTAAATGTAAGCAATTAATAATGCCATACAAAGTATTGGCCTAATAAATATCGGAACAATATCATTATAAGGGCAGCGTATTCTTAACAAAGGGTATCTTTTAAAAAACTGGCCCTGGAAAGTCGAATAATACGAATTTGACAGAAGAAGAACTTATAAAGGGATGTATAAGGGAAAATGCAGCCTGTCAAAAGGAAGTATTTAACCGTTTCGCCGGTCGCATGCTTGGCGTTTGCCAGCGTTATGCCCGCAATTCGGCTGATGCAGAAGACATTTTACAGGATGCTTTTATCAAGGTTTTTAACAAGGTAAGCCAGTTTAAATTTGAAGGCTCTTTTGAGGGATGGATAAGGAGAATTGCAGTGAATACTGCCCTCAAAAAATACAGTTTAATAAGGTATGATAAAGAGTTTACCGGCTATGAGATCAATGAAAACCAGGAGGGGCAGTCAGACCCGGTTGCGTATTCACATTTAACCGAAAAAGACCTGCTTGTTTTGATAAACAGCCTCCCCGATGGTTACAGGTTAATTTTTAACCTCTATGTTATAGAAGGGTACCAACACGAGGAAATTGCCGGCATGCTTGGCATACAACCGGGAACCAGCAGGAGCCAGCTTGTAAAAGCAAGGACAATGCTGCAGAAACAAATATTACAATTACAAAAAGTTGCAGTATGACAAACAACTCGCCACTTGATGAATATATAAAAGGGAAGTTTGGTGATTATACACCGGATGTGCCTCCGCATATCTGGGAGAATATTATTGCTGAAAAAGGAAAAAGAAGGCCGGCCGGTTTCTGGTTCAGCTTTTTAAATAAAAACTTACTCTTATTATTATTTGTGATCGTAACCGCCGGCACTGGTATCATTATTTACAAAAATATTTATTCAACAGGAGATTCTAAAAAAACAAACCCAATTAATGAACCTGTAAACACAGCTGCAGCTAACAACTTGCCCGCAACAAATAATAAAACAGCAAACGATATTTCAACAGGACCAAATAGTGATCCTGTTACCACTACCGGAAATATCTCATTAACAGCAGACCAGGCAAATAAACCCAACAATATTATCCCCGTTGATAAAGCTGTTGTAACAACTAAAAAAGATCGTACTGCCCCCAATAATAAAAACAATTTACTGTTATCCGCTACTGATAATAATAAAAATAATTCCCCTGTATCAGTTGCAGTTAACAATACAACAAAGAATAGTTCTTATAAAAAACAAAAGAACCTGAACGGTGCTTCAACAATTTCCTTTAAAAATCCTGATGCGATAGCTGATGATATAACAACAACGGTTGAAAATGATCTTTTATTGAAAAGGTTCCTGTTAAACCTGGATATGATCGGGGTTGAAAGAACTTTTAATGGATCAGTGAAGAAGATAAATAATCCTCATTTGGATATTCCCTGCCCCGAAGCAGAAAAAAATGCAGCTGGTAATAAAAGATATTTCGAGATATATGGCGGCCCTGACTATGCTTTCAGAAGTATAACTGATACCGGTAATTCCGATTATATGAAAAAAAGAAAGGAAAGCACCCGCTTTTCATCTGCATTCAGTGCCGGGTTAAGATATACCAGGGTATTCAGCAATGGCATGAGTTTTCGCACAGGTATTAATTACAGCCAGATAAATGAAAAATTCAAATTTTCACAAGGCAATATTATACAGATCGTTTATATCACCGACAATAACGGAGACACCACAGGAAGTTATACTACAACGGGTACACGCTATAAAACAACCCATAATAAATTCCGCACCATAGATATCCCCATCCTTGTTGGTTATGAACTTGGGAACGGAAGGCTACACGTCAATTTCAATGCTGGCGTAGTTGTGAATTTGTATAGCTGGCAAAAAGGAGATGTACTTGATACTGCCTATCAACCCGTAAACATCACTACAGGCAAGACAGCTTCCCCTTACCAGTTTAAAACAAATGCCGGAATCGGATTCATGGGATCGGTATCTGTTTATTACAAAATAACAAACCGGTTACACTTACTTGCAGAACCTTATTACCGCTATAATTTTTCTCCTGCAAGTAAATCTGATCTTACTTTAAAACAAAAATATAATACACTCGGTTTAAGGCTTGGTTTAAGATTTGATTTTTAGATGAGATAACAAAAAAAAGATCATCACGTCTTAAGAGATCCTTCTGATAATTTTATTAATTTGCATTGAGCATTGTATATTGATTGTTGAATATTTTTTATATAAAAAATCCATAGACACCTAAAGGAGGTCTATGGATAATAAAGGGAATCTTCCGTTAAAGAAATAAATAAGTACTGCTATAATTATTTTGTAGGTTGAGATTTTTTTGTTTTCCTGCTGTATAAGATGAAGCGATGCCTGCATATAATATTCCTTCGCCAAGATCTTCTTCTGTGTAGACATACCGGGTATTCTTTTTACCGGTTACATTTTTCCTGCTTTCTGTAGTGATATTGTTTGATTGTTTTTTCATTTTTTCCTGTTGTATTATAACAGGGAACAAAATCGTGCCAAATATTTAATGCCTTGATCTTAAAGGGAAACAGCTAAAAATTATTCGGGTAAAGATGCCGTTGTTGTTTTTTTTCTACAGTAACTGGTTTGTTCTGCAAAAACCGGGGCAGAAGTAATTTAAGAAAGCGAGGAACTCCATTCGAGGCTAAACAGGTCATTTTTTCCTTTGATGCAGGTAAATAAAAAGCAACTGTCAAAAGGGATATCTTCCTGGTTGTTATCTTTCTGATTCAGGTCAAGACTACCCGAAACCGTTGCCTGAATGCAGGAACTTTCAATGGCTTTCCATTGTTGGGGAACAGGAATTCTGGAAAAACCCATATCAACATGACGGGAAGCTAATTTTTCAACCATGTTTTTCAACAAAACCGGTTCATAAAGGTTTGCAGAGATACTCATTAGTTGTTTCATAAATATGGATGGTTTGATCTGGATATTAAATGAACAATTCTTTGTAACGAACGAAATAGTATATCTTATTATTGTGTTGTAAATTTGAAAATTATAAAAGGGCTGTTAGCTCAGTTGGTTTAGAGCATCACGTCGACAACGTGGGGGTCGCTGGTTCGAGCCCGGCACAGCTCACTTTTTAATTTAAAAATTGGTTCCGCCTAATGCGGGATCAATTTGTTTTAATGGGGCACTTTTGTATCCGGCATCTTTATGAAAAAAATCAGCTAAGTTTGAGAAAATATAAATACAGTGGATCTTAAAAGAAAAGCGCTGGAAATATTTCGGGACAAACATCCGCTGCGACGCCTGAGTGCGATGATCATCGGCAGGTCGGGCCTTGGAAGATTACTTGGAATTAAGATCAAAATCCAGGGGGATAAATATATTTTTAATCCAACGGCTCTTTGCAGTCTTTACTGGTGCGACCCAAATGCCAGAACGGAAGATT
>JANNBU010000493.1:0-8843 GCA_031385805.1 Ferruginibacter sp. | reverse complement strand
TGGTATGCCAGGCCTACGAAAATATTGTTATCAATATTTTCTCCCAGTTGGGTATTAAAACTCATCCCTACACTTCCATCTAAATATGAATAGGACGATTTGCTAAATGTTTCTCCGTTTGCCAATGCTTCATTGTATTGTGTACCATCGTACTGGCTATTCGTTGTCATTTTACTTCTGTCGATGCTTCTTTGCACCCATCCTCCCATAATACCCAGTGATAAATAACTGTTTCGATCACCACTCAATGATTTATGATAATTAAGTGTAGGTAATATATGCGTTGCAGATAGTGCAACAGTTCCTGATTTATCATACAATATCTGTCCACCGATGGTAAGAAAATCATCGGAATTACCTACATGTTTTTTTATTTCTGCGTTAAGAGAACCGGTCCTGTATGGAGTAGTTACGCTGTTCCATTGTGTACGATATACCGTTTGGATCCTCACATCACCGGAGAAAATACCGGCCAGTGCAGGATTTCGCAACAATGGTGTTTCGGAAATCTGGGAAAAGTGAATGTCTTGTGATGCTGCTGTTAGCGAACATGCAAGTATGGTCACAACCAGTAACTGGTGTATAGTTGTTTTCATGGTTAGGATAGCGGTGTTTTGTATTCGTGTGTGCTATATTATTAACGCTGTATCAGCATATTTTAGTATAACACAGGAACTTTTTTTTCTATGGTTTTAAAAGAAATATTTATATATTTTTTTCATAGTATTTAAATCAGTTGATACTGAAACGATCCAACAAAAATTACTTTATCAATGCAATGTTTCCTTTAAATACCAACACGCTGTTGTTATCACACATTACCTCTATTACATACACATATACATCAATATTTAATTTCTTACCCTTGTAAGTTCCATCCCAGCCTGCAGCAGCATCATTGGGCATGAAATCGCCCTTTTCATAAACAACTTCACCCCACCTGTTAAATACCCTGGCAGTTTTTATACTGAACAATCCTTTTCCTCTTGGATAGAATGCATCATTGGCTCCATCAGCATTCGGCGAAAATGTATTTGGAATAAATACATTGGCACCATTGCATATTACATATATGGTTACATTATCCCTCGAGGCACATCCTCCCGAATTCATAACATCTACGGTATAGGTGGTAGTTGTTTTTGGCTTTACAGTAACAGCAGGGTAATCACTTCTGAAAATACTTCCTGTAGGATTCCATATAACACTGATCACGTCGGATGATATAACCGGTACCAGGTCGATGGTCTGACCTACATTAATTGTTTTATCAGGGCCTGCTTCTACCGTTGGAATTGCAAAAACCGTGATTGGAATATAGGCAGTATCACTGAAACAGTTTTTATCATCCTTTCCAATAACCCTGTAAAGAGTTGATACAGTTGGTGAGGCTGTTGGTGATGCAATTGTAGTACTGTTAAGGCCTGTAGCAGGACTCCACGTATATGTATATGCGCCGGAAGCAGACATCGTTAATGAACTTCCTCTACACAAACTGTCCCCGGGGCTGTTAGTCATGACGAAAGGATATTTAACCTTTACCACCATTGCATCTGAGTTAACGCATCCCTGTGATGAAGTTCCTGTAACGTTATAAGTTATGATCGAATCGGGCGTTGCTACCGGGTTTGCACAATTTGTACAACTTAACCCTGTTGGTGGCGACCACACGTATGTTGCAGCGCCGGTTGCCTGTAAAGTCCTGCCGGTTCCCTGGCATATCAGTGTATCTACACCCGCATTTACATTTGGTATCGCATAGGCCTCAACGTTTGTAAGCACTGTGTCCTTGCAACCCGTACTGTTGGTTGCCAATAAAGTGACAGGATATATTCCTGCAACAGTATATGTTTGTGCAGGAGGATTGACGAGTGTGGATGTATTGCCATTGCCAAAATTCCATTGCCAGCTTATAGCTGAAGTATCCGGTACAGCAAGTGAACCAACGAAAGTAATGGTTACGGGAGTACAACCATTTGCCGATTGGCTGATCTGTCCCTGCGGTGGAGCAACAATTTTTACCGGCAGCGAACTAAGTATGGAATCTATACAACCAAAAGCAGTTGTTACTTTCAGCGATGGATAATAAAGGCCGGGTATATTATAAAAGTGTGTTGGATTTGTGGCTGTTGATGTAGCCCCATCACCAAAATTCCATTCGTAAACTGTAATAGGATCCCCGCTTGTTGAAGTGCTCGTAAATTGAACGGTGCCTTCTTTGCAAACTACCGGGGGATTAAAATCTAACGATGCATTAACGCTATGCACAACAATAGTATCGGGCCCTGTAATGGGTACAGTACAACCACCGGCATCTAACAATATCATTTTGGGAATATAACTTCCCGGAATTGTATAAGTATGCGATATCACTGAGTCGGTTGTTGCAATCGTATTACCATCACTAAAATCCCAGATAAAAGATACCCTGTTTTGTGTGGTTGCTGTAAAAGTTACGGTTAAAGGCTGACAGCCTGTTAATGGCCCGTATGTAAAGGTTCCAAAAGGACCGCTTACCGTTATTGTTTGTTGTTTTGTTGAAGTACAACCCCCGGGACCGGTAACAGTCAGTACCGCATTAAATGTACCTGGAGTATTATAAAAATGTGACGGGTTTGCAAGTAATGAAGAAGTACCATCGCCAAAATCCCAGCTTATTGAAGTAAAATGTTGGGAAGTATTCGTAAAGAATACAATAAGCGGTGGACAAGTGCCTGTAGAATCACTTACAGTGAAATCTGCAATTGGTGTAACGATATTAATATAGTTTATCCTGGTGACCGAATCGGTACAACCATACTGATCAATTATTACCAGTTTTACTGAATAGGTGCCATCTGCTGCATAAGCATGTATTGGATTTGCGTTTATGCTGATATTTCCATCTCCAAATTCCCAATAGTATATCAGCCCGGGGCCGGTAGAACTATTGAGGAATTGTATATTTCTTCCAGGACATGTTAAGGTGTCAACAGCCGTAAATGCAGCAACAGGTTTAGAAATCGTAAGCAGGCTCGCCATGAGGATACTGTCCCTGCATCCATTGTTATCTATAACGGTTAAGGTAACCGAATAAATTCCCGGCGAATTGTATGTATGTTGAAAAGGTCCTGCAGTTAATGTATCAATGATACCGTCTCCATAATTCCAGATCCATTGTACGATGGGGTGGATGCCATCACTTGCAGAAGTATCTGTAAAAATTATTGTACTTAATAGACATGAGGCAGTTACAGGCACGCTGAATCCTGCAGTTGGCCCGTTCACCCTGATGTATTGAGGCTTAACAAGTGTATCCCTGCAACCATTCCAGTCTATAGTGATCAGCGAGATGTCATATAATCCTGAGACCGTATAAGTATGTGAACTGCTTAAACCGGTTGCGGTTGTACCATCACCAAATGACCATTGATAATATTGAAGATTGGCGGGATTGATGCCAGTTGTAGTAAACGTTATTGTGGTGCGTCTGCAGATAATCGTATCGGTTGCTGTAAAATCTGCTTGTTCATCAATAACCCTTTCAGTACTTGTTTTGGTATAAGTACAACCGGTTGTAAAATTCCTGACCAAAAGCGTAACAGTATATGTACCTGCAGCCAGGTATACATGCGTCGGACTTGGAATGGTTGATGTGGTACCGTCTCCGAAATTCCAGTTCCATTCATCTGCACCGATCGAATAATCAGTAAAAACTCTTTTTAGTGGTTCACTGCAATTTGCAGCTACGGTAAAAGATGCTATCGGGGGTTTGATATGAATATAATCAATGAGATTTAATGTGTCGGGGCATCCATTATTCCATACAATCAACTGGATGGAAAAATAGCCGGTATCATTATAAACATGTGATGGATTTTGGGCGGTAGAAGTTGAACCGTCTCCAAAATTCCAAAGCCATTGATCAACGTTTCCAGTTGACAGATCAGCAAATTGTACAGGGGTTTCGGCGCAAACATCAAATGGTGTTGCACTGAAATTTGCATTGGGTTTTACTCCTGCCCTTATACCGTTTACAAACCTGGTGGTATCGGTACAACCGCTTGCAGTAGTAACAATAAGTTGTATGGTATAAGTTCCTGGCCCGAAGCTATGTGTGGGTGTTGGCAAAGTAGATGTTCCGCCATCGCCAAAATCCCACTGATAACCTGTAATAGGTTCAGAAGAAGTTACCGTAGATGAAAAAGTCCATACCAAGGGTGCACATCCCTGCTGTGGTAAATTATTAATGGTTGCCACCGGCAACTGGATCTTTACGTAATTCGTTTTTACTAAATTATTTGTACAGCCAAAAATATTGGTGCATGTTAATGTAACTGAATAATTACCGGCAGTTGTATAAGTATGTACCGGGTTTTGTAAAGTAGAAGTTCCGCCATCGCCAAACTGCCACAGGTAAATAATTGCCCCGGAACTCGTATTTGTAAAGTTTACGGTGAATGGGGCACGACAGGCCAGTGTATCAGTAGTGGTAAAGTTTACTGACGGTAATGGAGATACGACAATATTCCTGGTGAGTGAATCTATACATGCCCCGAAATTATTAACAAGTTTTATCTGGTAACTACCTGCTGCAGTATAAGTTTTTACAGGACTGATAGCAGTAGAAGTTGTTCCATCACCAAAATCCCATAATACACTGGCAGGTGTAGGGGCAGATGTATTATTTATGGTAACAGCGGTGCCCACACATGTACTGTCAGGTGCAGTGAACATTGTATTCACCGTTCCAATGGTAACTGCGTTGGGTATTATGATCGTATCCTTACAACCCGTGCTGTTTGTTACGATCAATTGTACGGTATAACTACCTGCACTGGTATAATTATGTGAAGGGTTCAATAATGTTGAAGTGCCGCCATCGCCAAAATTCCATAAGTAAGTCAATACACCGGTGCCTGACGATAAATTTTGAAAATTAATGGATACCGGCGGTGTACAACTGTTTGAAGTACTGTTGCTGAAATCAGCAGTTGTCCCATTAGCTATGAGAATATACTGGGTTTTGGTGAGAGACCTGGAACATCCGTTACTATTGGTTACCACTAATGAAACATTATAATTTCCTGCAGCAGTATATGTATGTACCGGGTTTTGGGTATTTCCAAAATTTCCATCACCAAAATCCCATTGCCAGCTGGTAATTGTACCATTGCCAGTTGTACTTAAGTCTGTGAACTGAACGGGTAATGGGAAACATCCCGAACGGGGTGAAGCACTGAAATCTACAACAGGCTGCGCAAAAATGGTAATGAATTGTGATTTGATGATTGAATCTTTTCCGCCGGCATTTTGTACAACAAGCTTTATATTATATTGGCCGGGAATAAAATAAGTTACAGAGGGATTTTGTAAAAAAGAAATGGTTCCGTTGCCAAGGTCCCATCGCCATGATGTAGGATTACCCGTTGACAGATCCGTGAAATTTACAACGAGCGGGGTACATCCCGATGTTGGGTTTGCAGAAAATTGTGCATTCAACTGAGCTTTGCTGTTAAAACCCAGCAGGGCCAATAAAACAAATAAGCATCCGGTCTTCGACAGGGTAGAGGTAGTCATAGGATTGTTTTTCTTTATAGAACGTTTGGATATAACGGATTCGGATTAACCGATTCTATCAGTAATAACAGAAAAACGGGATAAATATTGCGTAGAAGCAGGAAAATAGATTCAGAGTCTTTCCATGTGCAAAACATAGGATGGCGTATTGCCCCAGGGGGCCAGTTCCATAACCGGAACGTCTTTTTTTGTAAAGCGCCAGGCCCTGTTGAGAAATACGAATTCTGCAGGTATGGAAGGCAGGGTAAGTGAAATAGTTAATTTACTAAAATCCTCATTGCATGCCCAGGTGCCGGTGATGGTGTTTCCGTTCTTTATTCCTGTCATGGAGCCATAAAAATCATTTTCATTGTATAGCCTGAAAATATAGCCATCGTATTGAGTAGTAATGTCTGTGCCGTTATCAGTGGCTAATTTTACATGGAAATCGCGGTTAAGGATATTGGTTCTGAAATACTGCGTTAATATATCTTCGGTAATTTGCTCCTTTGCTTTTTTGCAACCGGTGGTTGCCAATAATAAAACTGCAAATAAAATGGCGATAATATATCTGGATCTGAATGCTTTTGCAGGCATATCTTCTAAATTATTTTTTATAAATATCGGAATATTTTCTGGTAACATAATCAATAAAATATTGGCTGTTTAAATTTTCGCCCGTAGCCTTTCTGCACAGTTCTCCCGATCTGTAATAACGGCCATACCCATAAATATGTTGTTTTAGCCAGTTTAAAACGGGCAGGTTATTTCCTTTTGCGATGTCTTCTTTTAGCGATGGGTTGTCTTTTAGTATGGCTTCAAATAGCTGGGCTGCATACAGGCTGCCAATGCTGTAAGTGGCAAAATACCCAAAACTGCCGTGGCTCCAGTGTACATCCTGCAGGCATCCATGCTTATCATCCGGTACAGTTACACCTAAGTATTTTTTATAATGTTCGTTCCAGCAAGCAGGAATATCTGCTGTTTTGATGCTTCCTTCGATCAGCAATTTTTCTATTTCATATCTTATCATTACATGAAAATGATAAGTAAGTTCATCGGCTTCTGTACGTATTAAAGAAGGTTGTACTTTATTGATGCCGTTATAAAATTGTTCAGCAGAAATATCATTCAGCTGTTTTTTAAAATAAGATCTCAACAATGAAAAATTATGTTCCCAGAATTCCCTGCTTCTGCCAACACAGTTTTCCCATAACCTGCTTTGACTTTCGTGAATGCTGAGACTGCAATATTCTCCTAACGGTAAGCCGTATTCTTCTGCCGGTAAACCCTGTTCATACAATGCATGACCACCTTCGTGCAGGCAACTCCAGGTCATATTTCCAAAATCATTTTCATCAATCCTTGTGGTAACCCTTACATCTTTGCTGTTGAAGTTTGTTGTGAAAGGATGTTCACTGATATCCTGCCTGCCTGCTTCAAAATCGAAATGCATTCTTTTTAAAAGTTCCATTCCAAATTTCCATTGCCGGTCTTTATCAAAAGGCTGGTGCAGGAAACTGTTATCTACCTGTGGTTTGGCAGTGATCATCTCAAGCAACGAACTTAATTGCGGCCGCAATGAACTGAATAAGCTATCTGTAGTTGCAACTGTTAATCCCTTATCATAATCATTCATCAATGCATTGTATGGATGATGCTCATAGCCAAGCAGGTCTGCTTCCTGTTTTTTTAACTGAATGACTTCATCTAATGGTTTTTGAAAAACGGCAAATGAATTTTCTTTGCGGGACTGTATCCATGCGTGAAAACTTTTGTTTACTGTTTCACTCATCGATCGTACAAATTCAGGACTAAGTTTTTTGTTCCTGTTATAATCTTCCAGTGTTAACAGTATATTCTTTTTCTCTCTGTCATTAAGATCATCTTTAGCGGTAAGTTCATTTAATAATGCTCCCAGTTTTTCATCCGTGAATTGATGGTGTGCAATTTCAGTTAATGTAGCGATCTGCCTTCCCCTGGATTCACTTCCTTTTGGCGGAAGGTATGTTTCCTGGTCCCATTGTAAAACGGCCGATGCATATTTTACATCAGCGATCTTTTGCATTGCTTCTTTATATGAACTATATAAACCTGCAGATTTCAAAATTGACAATTACAGGGTTTTGTATTTGTAATACAATGTAGATATATAAGAACCTGAAGAGGTTTCAGATACAGGATAGCCATCAGCATTATAAGTAAAAGTATTGCTCACTGAAAAAATATACGATGGATTTGGTGCATCGAAAGTTTCTTCATATTGAGAAGCCCTGTTTGCATAGCTTAAACATTCGTATAATAAAAGTGTTTCTCCATTGGGGAATCCCCGGTGTGCCTCGAAATTACTCAGTTTTGCAAAAGGGTTGGGGTGGGCATCGTATGTGAAATTCGCAGTACCTTTCAACTCATAGTTGGTACCATTGAATAAATATTTTTTATTCATCGTGATATCTCCATCATTGTTAAGATCAGCAGTATCGCGGTAAAGCTCAATACTACCGGCCGGTGTAACGGGTGTTTGTGTTGTTTGGCCATACATTTTTCCGGTGGCGTAGCTGTATTCAACAACTATTATTTTTTTCTGGTAGAATGGGCCGCCGAAAGCCAAAGAACTTTTAATTGACGAATCCCTGGTTTTCTTGTTCTGGCTGTCATAATGCACTTTTGCATTTGGGTTTTCTATAAATAAATCTCTAAAGAAATCTACGAGCCCAGACGTAATATCCGTAATACCGTCATTTGATAATCTTTGAATAATACCTTTTTTGGGATATACAGAATATATCTGATAATTATTCACTACAATGCTTTCGGGGTTTACCCCTACGCCATTATCGCCCATATAAGGAATTTGTTTTCCTAAAACTTGCGATATAGAAATTAAATTTGCCGAGCCGTCCGCATTATAAGTGTAATCTTTGCCATATCCTATTTTTGATATTTGCTTTTCTTGATAAATAACAATATCATTTTCTCGGGAAATTAATCTTTGTATCGAGCCAAATTGCTTGTCTAATTCTGCAAAATTACCTTTTGATAAATTAAACTCATTTATGGCATTTACACCACCTCCTTCTGAATATGTTTCGCCATAATTAAAATCTGCAAAACGCCTTACTTGCTTATATTCTTTCAATGATACTGCTGATGGTCGAGAATCTATATTTAGAAATGGCTTGTTAAATGAATCTTTAATCATATAACTTTCTACACCATTACCCATCGAAAAACAATTGAAAAAATCCAAATCTATAATTGCAGGATTATATCCGTTTTGGTCTGATACATTGCCTTTATGTTGA
>JANNBU010000423.1:0-6852 GCA_031385805.1 Ferruginibacter sp. | reverse complement strand
CTTACAGGTTACCCCCTCCTCAAAATGAAGCAATTCCTCCTCTTCTTTTTTTGTAATGCTTACCCGGTCGCTGCTTTCTGCAACAACCTGCTTCATGATCTGTTGTTTGAGTTTTTTATCGGGCAATGTAAACCGGCTGCTGATATTTCCTTTGCCGCCCTGGTTCATGTTGAACATTTTAGCAGGGTTATTACATGCAAAATTGAAAGCGGAGAAATGAATGATCTTAATTTCCTTATTAGTTTCTGTTTTGAAATGGATCGCTTTATTACTGATATCATACACAATACTCCATTTTGTATAACTTCCCTGCGAAACTTTATCTAAGATCGAAAAGGCAAAATCTGTGATGGGTATATTGATATTGGTCTCATTGAATTTTTTAACCATGCTGCAGGCTTTTACAAAACGCTGAAGTGAATTGTCATTCAAAGTAGGCTCCGGTTTTTTTTCTAATATTAGTTTCGCTGTTTTCACAGAAGAAGCATAAGTATTATTGGTGAGCACTGGAAAGGGAAGTGTCTCATCTTTGTGAACGATCATTTTCCCATTTAAAAATTCTATACTCGCCACATTGCCGCCTGCATCTGCAATAAGATAATGAAGGGGAGTGGCTTTTTCACTGATGCGTATCTGTGAATCGCTGTTAATTACTTCAGTTGTTGTTGCTGAATTGTCGAGTTGGTATTGCAGCCATTGCAATACACCAACAGCAGGTCTTTCGTCGTTGGCGGGGTAGCGGGTTTCATCAAGCCACATCAGTTCAACTACCAATCCTTTTTCATTCATACCACCTGTGGGAAATTCTTTGCCATATTGGTTAAAGCTGATGCTCCCATATTTTGAAACCCAGCTTGCAGTTCTGCCACTACCGGTATTCATAGAGGTTTTAAAAAGCCCACGCAGGTTTGTATTCACAATGCCCGCCCCGGTGATCCAATCGTAATTGCGGCCAAAAACCACCTGACCATTCTTATTTATACAAAAGGTTGTACAGGCGAATAGTATTTCTCCGAAAAAAAAGAACAATAAGAATGATAAGGCTTTTTTCATAAAAAAATTTATTCAAGCTAACCATTGTTTGGAAAACAACATTCAAAAAAATGATGAACGGGATGAAAAGGGTTTGCTATTTAGTTGGTAAAAAAGTTTATTTTCGAGACCGGGCATTCTCCTGCCTACCCAAATAAATCTGCCAATGTATAAATTGATCTCCGTTGTTATCATGCTATTCTTTGTTTCATTTACTGTTATTGAAAGAAAAACATGCATTAACCAACAAAAACAAATTACTGATACTATTCCGGCAATGATACTTGGCAATTTTATGGATGATTATGGTATCCGTTATAGCATCACTGATAGTTTGTGGTTACAAAGACCAGGTATAAAATATCATATCATCAAATGGAATGTAAAAGAACAATACCTGATCGCAAAGAATGATGATAATAATCCCAGCGAAATGGGATTGTACAGCCGTATTGATTATACGTCATTCAATAATATGGAACCATTTTTATGGGGATTTTGTTTAACGGTATATAACGCAAAAAATGATTCTATTGCTGAGTTTACAGCCCATGCCGACAGGCTGAATCCCAGGAAAGGATGCAATGGATTTCCTTTTTCGAGAATGAAAAGAATTGATCCCTGATCTGCCATGATCACTATTTACAGTCTCTGGCTACTTTTAACACATCTGCAATGGAAGTGTTCTTCACATCTTCATAATTCCTGTATTTTTCTGCAACGACATCAACGGCACAATCGCAATATTTTTTTACATTTTCACTGCCAAGCAGGATGGTTGATTTGTCTTCACATTTATTTACAAATTCCCTGATCTGTTTGTTGGTCCAGTATTTTGCCGCAGCTCTTGCAATGCTGTTGCAAGAAGAAGATGTAATAACAACAGCCATTAAAAGAAAAATTAAACAACCTGTAATAAGGATCTTTTTTTTCATACTTGTTGGTTTGTTTGCAATATTATTGATTAATATCATTATTGCCCGACTAAAAATATCCTTTTGGGCTAAAGCCCTTAAACAGTAAGGCATTCATAACCCCGCCCTTAAGGGTGGGGTTATGAATGCATAAATACATTGCAGCAGGCTTTAGCCCAAGAATCGGACAATAATGATTAATATAATCTTTTTTCCTTTAACAAAAACTTATCTATTCCACATTAAGCCTTTACTATATTTTTCTTTCTCATGCTGAACGGCTAAAAAATCCGTTACCAACATTATATGAAAAAGAAAATACTCCTTATCCTCTTTGTTGTTATTTCAACACACAGTTTTTCACAATCAAAAATTTCTTATGGGTTTCGTGCCGGTGTTTCTTCTGCCGATATGCGGGGCGATGCTGTAGAAAGCTTAGATGGCCTGATTGATTTTGCAGATGGGTATTTATCAACAGGGAAACGGACCGGCTTTTTTACCGGAACGTATGTGGACTTTCCATTGGGAAAAATACTAACGGTTGAGCCTGGCCTTAATTATACCCAGAAAGGTTACCAGCTCAAAGGCTCGCTAAAAGTAAAAGGCGTTGACATTCTTGGTGTAAATGCAAAAGCACAGTTGCAAATGAATTATATTGAAATACCGGTATTGTTGAAAGCGAATATTGGCGGGTTCAACCTCTTTGCAGGTCCGCAAATATCATACCTGCTTAATGCCGACCTGCGTGCTTCTGCCGGGGCACTGGGATTTAATATCTTAAGTACAAAGATCCCGGCTACTTCCCAATTCAATCACTGGGATGCGGGAATTACCGGGGGCGTTGGCTACCAGTTTTCAAACGGAATTAATTTGATGGCTTCATACGATCATGGCCTTTCAAAAGTAGATGCAGGAAACAAATTTACTGCTTACAATCGTGCAGTAAAAGTAGGTGTAGGTTTTAGTTTTTGATTTGCTTGTCATCCTGACGAAGGAACTCTACCAGCCGATAACCTGCGACGATTGGCATTTACAGGCCCGGAAATTTTTTCGGGCCTTTGAATTATCTTACACTTCAGATGAAAAAATGGGAACGGGATAAATGGAAACACTTTTATGTGGGTATTGGCATAGGAATGATCCTTCAATCTGTTGCAGTTTATTTATTTAATATGCAACTCGTTTTCTCCTACCTGCTTACATTTACCGCATTACTGGTTATCTGTTACGGATTTGAGCTCTTTTCATTAATGACCGGCAAAGGTCATTATGAAATAATGGATGCTATTGCAGGTATTCTCGGTGGAAGTCTGGGGATAGTCCTTATCTGCTTATTTATCTTTCTACAAAGCGCCTGATTGTCTATATGCAGGCAGCCTTAACGGATTTAAGCAACTCCGGCAGATATTAATTATCATTTATTAAAAAAAAATTCTATTTTGTTTCCTATTGATCCATACCCCTTGATCATTCCAGCAATCCTCTGCTTGTTATACATACGTCATTTAATTTTAACTACTTAAAACAATCAAGTATGAAAAAAATCATTTCCCTGGCAACCGGATGTATTTTCCTGTTTGCCTGTAACGATGCAAAAACTGATGATAAATCTGCAGCTGCAACAGACACAACTGCGGTAACTGCCAAAGCGGAAACACCGCAAAGTGAATTTGCCGATGCCAAATACACAGAGATCGGTAAAAATTCATTGGCAAAACTTTCATCAGGTGATATACCCGGTTTTATGAATGATTATGCAGATACTGCAGTTTATGTATGGAATAATGGTGATAGCCTGGCGGGAAAAAAAGCTATATCAGATTATTGGACAAAACGCAGGAGTGAAATGATCGATTCTGTAACATTCTCCAAAAACATCTGGCTGCCCATAAAAGTAAACAGGTCGCAATCAGTGGAAGCTCCCGGGGTGTGGTTGCTTGGCTGGTATCTTTGTGAAGCAAAATACAAGACCGGTAAAAAAATGGTTCAATGGATGCACATGGATTTGCATTTCAACAGCGCTGATAAGATTGACCGCTCAATACATTACCTCGACAGGGCGCCGATCAACGCTGCTATAGCAAAATAATTTTTATAAAAGAGGCTGTCTCATAAAGGCAGCCTCTTTGTTATACAGGGTTGAATTTTATTAATCCTTGACCAGCTTTGCGCTTTGAACATCTCCATTTCCATTATCATACCTTACAATATAAATGCCTGTAGCCAGGTTATTGATATTAATTTGTGTTTGAAGTGTATTCGGAGTTGCTTCAATGTGTTTTATTATTTTGCCATCCGGGCTCAACAAAGTGATAAATGAATTTTCAGATGATTTATTATGCTGTATCGTTACCATATCTTTTGCAGGCACCGGGTATATTTCTATCTGTGCACCGGCTTGATCTTTTGAATAAACTTTTATGATGGGTGTATACTTACTGCTGCCATCAAAATCAACATTCTTTACCCGGAAAAAAGTAGTTTGTGAGAGTTTGCCCGGGTAATCTAAACTATAAATTGATTTACCGGAAGCCATTACATAACCTGCATTTGTAAAGTCAACCCCATTGATACTGCTTTCAACATAATAACCTTTTACATTTGTTTCTGTTCCCACGTTCCACAAAAGCTTTACAGATCCATCAGCATTTTTGCGGGCAACAAATCCTTCGAAAGCAACAGGCAATGGTCCGCCTGCAACAGACAATGCCAGATCATCAAATATGATATTACCGGGTTGATTGGCCCTGAATGTAAATTCAAACCGAACGGCTCTTCCAATCGCCAGGTCCGGGTCAGTTAAGGATAAACATATATTTCCGGATGTACCAGGTAAAGCTGAATAAGCAGGGCCATTGGCTGTATTGGCTAGTACCTCAATGGGGAAGCTGATAACTGCGGATATAACCCTTATTCTGTATTGCGTACCGGCGGGTGCGGAATACCAGAACCCTGCTGTTACCTGCCCGGGTGCCGTTATAAAATATATAGGAGATATCAGGCTGGCATTTCTTACTGTTATGCCGCTACTTTCTATTTCAGCTCCTGCTGCTGCATTCCAGAAGAAAGGAACATCATTTCCATCTGAGTAAATACTGGGAGCACTGAATCCCTCATTGGAATTATTAAAATTTCGGAAAACAGTACAATTGGAAGATTCAGTAACAATGGTAGGAGATTGTGCTTTGGCAACAATTCCTGAAGCGATCATGATCGCTGCGAGTAAAACTTTTTTCATAACTTTTTTTTGTTGTTTAAGAGATAATATCCGGTTCCATCTTTCAATGAATTGGATTTAATAAACTAAAGTTTTGAAAAGGGTTGGATGTATTACTCATCCGGAGCCAATAACAATGCCAATGTGAAACGCTTATAGATGATCGTTAAATATTGGATCATAATGACCCATATACTGTGATTTTTGCATCAATACTTTGAAAGTATCTATCATCTCAGAAAAAAATTACTTATAATAAGAATGTCATTTAGGGAATTATTTCCACAGCATTAAAGCATTTGAGGTTTTATTATTGAATACCCGGTTAGATTTTATCACTTAATTTTGATATATAACCAGCTTATATGCTCCTGTGTTTAACCATTGGGTAAAACATATCATGGTACTGCTTTTTTTGTTGCCTCTTTCAAAAGCAATGAATGCAGATCAATGCCGGTGAACAATGCATATACTGCTTTCAATGATCCTTTATTTCAGAATATATCCGGTAAGCTATTCCAGAATCCCATCATCAGTACAGATTCACCTACCTGCGTGATCCCTTTTACCAGGGCGGGAAACCTCATACTTTCCGGTTAAAAGGATACCCGGATGCAAAAAGGTTTTCCAGGGTGGGGATTTCAATAATTATAATCCTAATTCGCTTGCGATGAAACATGAAGGGAATGAATGAACCTTCAGCGTTCACCTAACCCGTGGCAAACACATTTATAAATTTGTTGTTGATGAAGAATTGATACGTGAACCTGAAAATCAATTGTGGGAACAGAACAGGAGATTCAGTTATGTGGTTCGGGGAGTAAACGATCTTTCGGGTACTTATGTTAAAGCAATCCGTATTAATTTACATTACAGTGAATTTCTCTATAACCTGGCCGATCGTCATCCGGTAAACGCCGGTCTTAAAACCAACTATACACAGTTTAAATTCGCAGATACCTTTTGCAATAGCTCCTTTTCTTATCAGCCGCCCGGTTTCATCCGTTATGATATAATCCATTTCATTGAACGGGTCATTTGCCGAACGAACAGTTAGAATTGAATTAAGTTCAACATGGTTCGGGGATAGGATAACGGCTTGTTGGCTGTTCATAATTATTGGAGTTAAAAATGTGGGTTCACAGGATTTAATTTATAGCTTAAAACGGATAGCATTTACCTATTATTGTAGAAAATGAAAGATTGTTATTAATTTTTAGCAAATATCTGTATATATTTGATTATCAATTTATATTAAATATTTTATAAATTCTTTATTTCGGGTACTTTTTGCCAACTGAGTGGCTGACAAAAATCGGCAATCAGCTTTTGATAAACTTCCAGGTAATAGCAAAAAATAATAAGCTGTATTCAGTCTGGAGGAACGCATTCCGGTCAATGGAAAAGGCATAATAGATAAAGGTTAAGCAGGTATTAATTGGCAAGAAATGTGCCATGCACCCAAAATGTGAATATCTCACTTATAAAAAGACAAAATAATCCAGGAAACCGGTTATTGGCATCCAATCAAAAGAGAAGTTCATTTGAGAAAATGAATTACCCCGCAGCAAGCTGACGAGGTATCGAATACAAATACACTAAAACAATCTCAACTGATTTGAATGGAACTTTTTATAAATCTTTTTTTCATCGCCTTGTTCATGAATATATTTTTGAATTACCTCTTCG
>JANNBU010000417.1:0-7534 GCA_031385805.1 Ferruginibacter sp. | reverse complement strand
GTTGTCCTGTAAAAGTCAATACTATTGAAGAACCAATTTTTTGAGCAAAAAGTTTTTCATAAAGGCACCTGTTAAATTCTATGCTGTTGAAAAACCTTTTTATCCTGAATACTTGAAAGTATTCTTTGCGGGAAGACGTTGTCCTGTAAAAGTCAATACTATTGAAGAACCAATTTTTTGAACAGGAAGACATCTGAAATTATGACCTGTTAAATTCTATGCTGTTGAAGAACCAATTTTAATTGAGTGCAGAACCCGTCTGTAATGAAAAAACGAATGGTCATATTGGGAGCCGGTGAAAGTGGCGTTGGCGCAGCTTTGCTTGCGAGCCAGCAGGGCTATGATGTGTTTGTAAGTGATGGTGGGGCCATTAAAGAAAATTACCGGGAAGAACTTGCTGCAAACAATATCCTGTTTGAAGAAGCACAACACACAGAGTCAGGGATTTTAAATGCCGATGAAGTGATCAAAAGCCCGGGCATACCCGAAAAGGCTGATATCGTTAAAAAGATAAGGGCAAAACAAATACCCGTTATCAGCGAGATCGAATTTGCATCCAGGTATATCGGTAACAGTAAAGTGATCGCCATAACGGGCAGTAACGGAAAAACCACCACCACTGCATTGACCTATCATATATGCAAACACGCAGAAAGAGATTGTGCAATGGTTGGCAATATCGGGATATCATTTGCAAAGCAGGTGGCAACAGATCCCAAAGAATTATATGTGGCGGAGATAAGTTCTTTTCAATTAGATGATATTAAAACATTCAGACCTGATGTAGCCGTGCTTACAAATATTACAGAAGACCACTTAGACAGGTATAACTATAAAATAGAAAATTATGTAAACAGCAAATTCAGAATAGCCGAAAACCAGCAGCCGGGTGATGTATTCATTTACAACCTGGATGATGAAACCACGATGAAGAACATTACTAACTATCCCATTAAATCAACCCAAGCCCCCATTACCATGAGTAAAGAACTGCCACAAGGAGCTTATTTGATAAATGCAAAAATGCATCTCAAATGGAAGACTGAGGAAATGCAAATGAATGTATCAGATTTTGCATTGAAAGGAAAACACAACCAATACAATAGTATGGCCGCAAGTATGGCTGCAACGGCAGTTGACATTAGAAAAGAAAAAATCAGGGAAGCGCTTCAAACATTTGAAAGCCTTGAACACCGCATGGAACCTGTGGCAACAATAAAAGGAGTAGAATTTATCAACGACAGCAAAGCCACCAATGTAAACAGTACCTGGTTTGCATTGGAGAGTATGACAAAACCTGTGATATTGATATTGGGTGGCGTTGATAAAGGAAATGATTATGGACTGCTGACCGAATTGGTGAAAGAAAAAGTAAAAGCCATTGTGTGTATGGGAGCTGATAACCGGAAGATACATGAGGCATTCGGGGAGATCGTTGCATTGATCGTTAATACAGAAAATGCACAGGAAGCAGTACAGGCAGCATTTCATTTTGCCAACAAAGGCGAAGTAGTATTATTAAGTCCTGCCTGTGCAAGTTTTGACCTGTTTAAAAATTATGAGGATAGAGGTAATCAATTTAAACAGGCTGTAAAGAATTTATAAAAATTATAGTAGAATAAGGATTGAAATTATAAAATGAATATTCAATAAATAAATATGAACCCTCCTCCTTCGATTTTATCGGGGGAATCGAGGGTGAGGTTATGGCAGATTTTAAATCCATATTAAAACAAATGTTTGGCACTCCTCAAAAAAGTGAGTTTGCCCTCAATTCTCCCTTTAGAGGGTTAGGAGGGATGAGTGATAACCTCGTTAGTAAAACCAAGGGGGATAAATTTATTTGGGCCATCGTTGTCATTTTAACGCTGGCAAGTTTGTTATTGGTATATAGCAGTACAGGTTCTCTTGCATATATGATGAGTAAGAGTACCGAATGTTATTTGTTCAAACAATTTGCTTTTATCATACTTGGACTGATCATTATTTATTTTGCTCACCGGATCAATTATGCCATTTATTCAAGAGTGGCATTGGTGTTATTTTTAATTTCGATCCCATTATTATTATATACACTCTTATTTGGTGTGCAGTTGAATGCAGGAAGCAGGTGGATAAAATTACCTGTGATCAACATGACCTTTCAAACATCAGATCTGGCGAAACTTGCATTGTTCATGTATATGAGCAGGCAGTTAAGCCGTAAACAAAATGTAATAAAGGATTTCAAAAAAGGATTTCTGCCTATCATTGTACCGGTAGGTATCATTTGCATGCTTATTGCTCCGGCAAATTTATCTACAGCTATTTTGATCTTCGGAACAAGTTTAATGTTGATGTTCATAGGAAGGGTTAGTACAAAACACATTTTGTATACCCTTGGAATTGCTATGTTGCCAATAATATTATTGATCAGCATCGCAGTTGCTACGTATGATACAAAAACGCATGAAACAAAAAAATTACCTGCGATCATTTCGGCCGGTCGTATCCCTACATGGATAAGCCGGATACAAACTTTTATATATAGCAAGAAAGAAGATGACAATGAAAAACAATACCAGGTAAACCAGGCAAAGATTGCGATAGCAAATGGAGGTTGGCTTGGTCTTGGCCCTGGTAATAGTGAACAAAGGAATTATCTGCCCCACAGTTACAGCGATTTTATTTATGCCATTATCATTGAAGAGTACGGCATTATTGGTGGCGCAGTGATCGTATTTATTTATTTGCTTTTTTTATACAGGTGTATCAGGGTATATCGAAAATGCCCGTATGCCTTTGGAGCTTTTCTGGCACTGGCATTGAGTTTTACATTAGTCATCCAGGCAATAGCAAACATGGGTGTAAATGTAAGTCTCTTTCCCAATACCGGGGTTACACTACCGTTAGTGAGTATGGGTGGTAGTAGTTTTTTATTTACCTGCCTGGCCATTGGAATTATTCTAAGTGTGGCAAGAAATGTAGAACAGCAGGAAGGAAAAACGGCCCCCACTATCTCCCCCGAAGGGGGAGGAAAAGTAGAAGAAGATGGAGAGTAGGTTTAAAATTTAAAAAGCTGTTTTGATTCGAGTTAAATAAATGAACGAAGAAAATAAAAGAAATAACGAACCAGGTTCTCCCTTTAGGGGGTCAGGGGGTGTCGGGCTTCGCTTTATCATTGCAGGTGGCGGAACAGGCGGTCACATTTTTCCGGCAATTGCCATTGCAAACGCCATAAAAAAAATTGCACCACAAACTGAATTTCTTTTTATAGGTGCAAGAGGAAAAATGGAAATGGATAAAGTACCACAGGCAGGGTATGAAATAAAAGGATTGGAGATAGCAGGTTTTAACCGGAGTTCTTTGATAAAAAATATTGGTTTGCCATACAAACTCTTAAAAAGTTTTTACCATGTGCGAACGATCTTCAAAGCATTTAAACCGGATGCAGTGATTGGAGTTGGTGGTTATTCAAGTTTCCCGGTATTGCGCTTTGCACAAAGCCAGGGTATTAAAACTTTTATACATGAGAGTAATTCTTTTGCGGGCAAGAGTAATATTTTCCTGGGAAGAAGGGCAATCAAAATTTTTGCTGCAACAGATGGCATGGAAAAATTTTTTCCTGCCAACAAGATTATGATAACAGGAAATCCGGTAAGGCAAACCATTACCGCACATACTGTATCAAAGGAAGTTGCAATAAACCATTATGGTTTTGCTGCCGATAAAAAAATCGTACTCAGTATTGGTGGCAGCCTGGGTGCAAAGAACATCAATGAAGCCATTGATAAGCATATTGAGCTCTTTGAAAAAAATAACCTGCAACTGATCTGGCAAACAGGTAAGCCATACCTCGACAAAGCGCAGGATCGCTGCAAAGGAATGAAACATATTTATGTAAATGATTTTATCGGGCAAATGGAATATGCATACACAGCTTCAGATATGGTGATCAGCAGGAGTGGGGCCATGGCAACAGCTGAATTATGCTTAGTTAAAAAGCCGGTGGTATTTGTTCCATATCCGTTTGCAGCAGAGGATCATCAAACAGCAAATGCACAAAATTTAGTTAATAAAAATGCAGCCATGATGATTTCCGATGACCAGGCGTTAGATAAGTTGGTTCCGGCAATCGTTTCATTGTCGAAAGATTTTACGTTGCAGGAATCACTAAAAGAAAACATTGGCAAACTGGCAATAGCAAATGCAGATAGAGTTATAGCAGAAGAAATTTTGAAAGCAATTAAGTAAATGAACGAAAGTAACAAAGTATTGGAGAGTTCGAAAGCCCTCTCCTTCGGGGAGGGTTTGGGTGGGGCTTTATCGTCAGTTTATTTTCTCGGTATCGGGGGCATCGGGATGAGTGCACTGGCAAGGTATTTTAAAAGTATCGGTATAAAAGTAAGTGGCTATGATAAAACGCCCACTGTTTTAACCGCTAAACTGGAGGAAGAAGGAATTACCATTCATTTTGAAGATAATATTTCGCTCATTGACAAAAATGCTGAACTGGTTGTTTACACTCCGGCAGTACCAAAAGATCACAAAGAGTATAATTATTTAAAAGACAATAATTATACTGTTTTGAAAAGAAGTGAGGTATTGGGCATGATAACGAAAAGCTCGTACAGTATTTGTGTAGCAGGAACGCATGGAAAGACAACAACAAGCGCAATGATCGCACATGTTCTTCGGCACAGTGATTATGGGTGTAATGCTTTTTTAGGTGGCATAGCAACAAATTATGCAACCAATTTTTGGTCGAGTGAAAAAAATGTTTCAGTAGCAGAAGCGGATGAATATGACAGAAGTTTTTTGAAATTATTTCCGGATGTAGCGGTGATAACAGCCATGGATGCCGATCACCTCGATATATATGGTACAGCGGAAAAACTGCGGGATGCATTCATCGAATTTGCAAACCAGGTAAAGCCAGGCGGATTGTTGATCAGCAAATTTGGCTTATCACGCAGTGGAGAATTTAAAGCAGGAAATAAGATAAGCTATAGCATGCAAAACAATGCCGCAGATGCTTATGCTGAAAATATTAAGTTAAACAATGGCAGCTATGTTTTTGACATAGTGATCAAGAAGGAAACGATCAACGATGTGGAATTGAATATGGGCGGCATGCACAATATTGAAAATGTTGTTGCAGCGATAACGGTTGCAAAACATATCGGTATTACAACTGAAAAAATAAAAGCAGCTGTTGCTGCATTCAGGGGAGTGAAAAGAAGGTTTGAGTATGTGGTAAAGAACGATGAGCTGGTCATGATAGATGATTATGCACATCACCCCGAAGAATTAAGAGCATTGATAACGGGAGCCAAAGAATTGTTTCCCGGAAAAAAATGTACCGTGGTTTTTCAACCGCACCTGTTTAGCAGGACAAAAGATTTTGCTGATGGATTTGCAGAAGTGCTGAGCCTGGCAGATGAAGTGATCATATTACCCATCTACCCGGCCAGGGAAAAACCGGTTGAAGGAGTGAGTAGTGAAATGATTTTAAATAAAATGACAAGTGATAACAAAAGAGTTTTAAATAAGGGAGCATTATTGGATTGGATCAAAAATAATAAACAGGAATTATTGATCACAGCAGGAGCAGGCGACATTGATAATCTAGTTGAACCAATTAAAAAATATCTTGAAAATTAATAACGATAACGAGCATTCTTCTCCTTTTTCTCCCCTTCAGGGAGATAGAGGGGCTAAACGATATAACATTCAAAACATCTTACTTACCAGCTTGTGGATCGCAATAGGCGCATGTAGTATCGTATTGCTTGTAGCAGGAGTTCGTAAGAAAGATACAAAAGAATGCAAAGGGATCGAGATAAATATAAGCGGTGCCAGTAATAATTTTTTTATAGATAAATCTGATGTTCAAAAAATTATTACCATGTATGCGGGTACAAATGCAATAGGAAAACCTATTGAACATTTCAACCTGGTGGCAATGGAAACGGCATTGAAAAAAGATGTCTGGATAAAAAACGCAGAACTGTTCTTTGATAACAATGAAATATTGCAGGTATCTGCTGAAGAAAGAGAACCGATTGCAAGGATATTTACACCGGGTGGCAGCACATTCTATATTGATAGCAGCAATATGATGCTTCCCCTGAGTGAAAAATTTTCTGCAAGGGTGCCGGTATTCACAGGCTTTCCTTCAGAAGCAAAAGTATTATCAAAGGCCGACAGCAATTTGTTGAATGATATAAAAAATATCAGCATACAAATACAACAGGATTCATTTCTCATGGCAATGATAGACCAGGTTGATATAACGGCACAACGAAATTTTGAAATGATACCGAAACTGGGTAACCAGGTCATTGTTTTTGGAGATGCTACCGACGCAGTTAATAAATTTAAGAAGCTGCAATTGTTTTATAAAAAAGTAATGATGAAAATGGGATGGAGCAGGTATAGTATCATTAACCTGCAGTACAAAAATCAGGTTGTTGCAAAGATCAAAGGTAAAGATGATGTGAGTGCAGATTCATTGCGTACCAAACAAATGATGGAGGTCATTGCGGCAAACGCAGCAAGATATGCGGAAGATTCAATACATACTATTCTCCAGGAAGAGAAAAAAAATAATGACAGCAGCATGATACAACAATCAATGCAGCGGGATGAATTAGTGGAAATATCCAATACTGATGAAGAACCAAAACCACAAGGGAAAATAATTGTAGCAGCAGAAAAACCAATACTGAAACCACTTGCAAAACCAGTTACAAAACAACCAGTGGTGAAGCCAGCTCAAAAACCACCTGTAAAACCGGGTGTTATCAAAAAGCCGGTTGTTACAAAACCAAAACCTGCCAATGAGAAACCAAAAATACTAATGCCTAAAAAAAATTGATCAGTAGAACATGAATAAAAAAAATGAATTCTAAATTATTTGTTGAACAGTGTTAATAAAAATGATACGTTAGTACAAAAGAACTATTTATAAACAATTGCCCGGCCTCCCTTTCCGAAGGAAAGGGATCGAGGGTGAGGCTAAAAACAAAAACATACAACTATGAACCAGGAACAACCCATTATCGTAGGCCTCGACATCGGCACAACTAAAATAGCAGCCATCGCCGGCCGTAAAAATGAATTCGGCAAGTTGGAGATACTTGGCTTTGGCCGTGCCAACAGCAACGGTGTACAGCATGGTATGGTGCTAAACATTGATCAGACAATTAAAGCCATACAACAGGCTTTGGAAAATTGTTATGCCTCCAATCCAAACCTGGAGATCGGCGAAGTATATGTTGGTATTGCAGGCCATCATATCAAAAGTTTACAAACAAGAGGTGATATTGTTCGGCAGAGCATTGAAGAAGAGATCATGCAGGATGAGATTGACAGACTCGTTGCTGATCAATACCGCACTTATATTCCTGCAGGTGACCAGATCATTGATGTGATACCACAGGAATTCACTGTAGATAATTTCCAGAACATTCCAAACCCTATTGGCTACAGCGGTGTAAAAGTGGGTGCAAATTTTCATATCATAACGGGAGATAAGAACGCAATTCGCAAC
>JANNBU010000227.1:0-4175 GCA_031385805.1 Ferruginibacter sp. | reverse complement strand
GGATAATATTGTATTTCATAACCCCAGCCTTAAGGCTGGGGTTATGAAATTAATCTGCGGCATATTTTTGCCCTAAACTTATAATCATGTCAAAGCCAATAGAAAGTACATTTCCTGCTTATTTTAAAAAGTATATTGACCAGGTTGATGAAAACAGTCTCAAGGAAGCATTTATAAACCAGCAAGCCGCCATCAATAGTTTTTTTGATTCCATTCCGGAAGAAAAAACAAACAGCGGCTATGCGGAAGGGAAATGGTCATTGAAAGAATTACTGCAGCATATAATTGATACGGAAAGGATATTCAATTACCGGTCACTTGCTTTTGCAAGAGGCGAAACAGCCTCCCTGCCCGGCTTTGATGAAAATGATTATGCTGCCAATTCAAATGCAAATGAAAGAAGCTGGAAAAGCCTTTGCGAAGAATTGAAAGTTGTAAGAAGATCAACCGAATTATTGTTCAATAGTTTCTCCGATGAAGCCCTGCAATCATCCGGACTGGCAAACAACAACCCTACAACTGTATTAGCAATGGGATTTATAACCATCGGGCATTTTAATCATCATAGGAAAGTTGTGGAGGAAAGATATTTGTAAAAGTTTATAGTTCATAGTTGAGGGCCTATCATTAAGGAAGTATTTCAAATAATACAGAGCCAACTATGAACTAAGAACTATAAACTAAAAAACTTACTGATTCGGCGCATTCTGCTGCATATTCTGCATATTCTCAGCCTCGCCTTTCATGTTTTTACGTTTGAATAAGGTTACATCAAATTTTCCAAAACGCCAGTTGAAATTTAACCGCACTACCTGTGGATCCCTGCGACGTGAATTATCCTGTACGAAAAAAGCTGATTCGGCATGTGTTTCATATTTCTTTGTTCTGAAAATATCGCTGAACTGAAGGGTGAGTGACGCGGCATTATTTTTCAGGAACTCTTTTTTAATAGCAATATCAGCACTGTAAACCGGTCTTATAAAACCTTGTGCAGTTGGTTGTGAACCACCCCCAAACATTTGTCCTCCTCCACCCCCGCGACCGCCGCTGTTTAATGGCACCAGAGTTTTGGCCTGGTAATCGGCCGTTAATTGTATAGAAAAATTCTTCGGAAGTTTAAAGTTATTGTTCATTTTTACAAACCAGCTGAACTGGCTGTTATCAGTGGCTCCCGGTAAATTACTTGCTTTGATCGTTGAATTGAACAGGTTCACATTCGTGGTAAGATCCCACCATTTTGCAAATTTATTTTTCCCGGTAAGTTCAATACCAAATGTATAACTCCTGTTTGCATTTGCATAACTGGTAAACAATACGCTGTCAGATTTAGTCGAATCAGGATTTTCATCCCCGTATTGATATCTCGTTATTAAATTTTCTGTATTACGGCCATATAAATTGATCAGGATCGAATTTGCTTTACCATATTGGTTCTGAAATGCAAATTCAACCAGGTTGGTAAATTCAGGGATAAGGCCAGGGTTTCCAACACTCAGATTCAATGAATCAGAATAATCTGTGAATGGAATTAACTGGAAAAAGTTTGGCCTGTTTATTTTTCTTGAATAATTCAATTGCAGGTCTGATCTTTTACCAAGCTTTTGTGTAAGGAACATACTGGGAAAAAGACTAACCGGGTATTGGTTTGAAAAAAGCTGATTTTTTGTTGTAAGATCACCATCATATTTAGAACGCTCCAGCCTTAATCCCAATTGAAAACTAAAATCCTTTATTTGCTGCGAATAAGACAGGTATGCTGCATAAACAGCATCATCATATTTATATTTTACATTCAGTGCAGGTTTATAAATGTACTTGCCCGCCGAATCGATAAAATTATCATTGTTGCTGTCATAATTGCGCAGGCCCATACGCACACCCATTTCCATCTTTTTTGTAGCACTGAACGGGTTTATAAAATCTGACTGAACAGTGAGGTTCTTTGTAGTTCCCCCACCCGACGATCTTTCTACAGCCATACTGATCGGGTTATTATTTATATCAAAATACCGGCTGCTGTAATCTGATGTATTAAAATTATTACTGTAATTATAATTCAGGTCAGCGGTCAATTCCTTGCCTGCTTTGGCAAAATTGTGTTTAAAACTTAAGCTGGTTCCGTAATTTTTAAAATCGGTAACAGACATTAAATTTCTGAGGCCGGTTTCCATAATAACAGCGGTGGGTTTAACTGTATCCCGGTAAATATTGATGAGGTCATTATTTTTAAACCGCCCCCGTACAATATTTCCACTAACTGTAAAAGTGTTCCTGTTATTGATAAAATAATCTATTCCCAGCCTGCCAAAAGCAAAAAAACCTCTTGTTACCGGATCATTATCCTGGTTAAAATGGGCTGTGTAGCTACTTTTGTTGTCTGTCCTGGAGCTCGATACCGTATTAATCGACTTTCGCATATTAAACATCCCGGCGGCAAATACATTTATTTTATTTTGTTTGAGATTGATATCGCCGCCAAAGCCGGGCCTTGCCCTTGAATCTATACCTGCTCTTATATTACCGTTATACCCTGCCCTGCGGTTCTTTTTCAGTACAATGTTTAAAATACCTGACCCGCCGCCACTGGCATCATATTTAGCCGAGGGATTGGTCATGATCTCAACACTGGATATCTGGTCAGCAGGGATCTGGTCAAGCGTTAATGTGGTAGGCCTTCCATCAACGAATATTTGCGGGGGGGCATTTCTTAAAGATACATTTCCATCAATATCAACACTTACGGATGGAACATTTTTCATTACATCCAATGCAGTACCACCAGCGCTGCTAATATCCTTTTCTACATTATAAACTTTTTTATCAAGGTACAGCTGTACTAAGGATTTGGTAGCGTTTACAGTTACATTCTGCAATTGTTGTGCATCTGTTATAAGCTTGATATTACCAAGGTCTTTATCAACTCCATTGAGCATGCTGCTGAAATCACCGTTTTTGGCAGCAGTCATGTCTAAATTAAAAGACTGTTTTTCATCATATAACTTAAAACCCACGGCAGTAATTCTCAGCCTGAAAACTCCCATTACCGGTAAGTTTTCAATACTGAATTCTCCTATTTTATCAGATAATAAGATCGCTAAAACAAAATCTTTTCGCTTTCTTGTTACTGTATCCATTTTATTTTGAATAAGCTGGATGGAAGCCCCTTCAACAGCCTTGCCGGTTGTTTCCTCAATTATTTTACCATAAAAATGACCCAGGTTCATATTTTGCCCGCCGGCCGTACTGCGGTTACCTCCATTTACCTGCGCACAGGTATTACCTGGAAGAATGCTGAAAAATAATAATGTAACTATTGCTGAGATAAGCTTCATAAATTTCTGAGTTACGGCAAACAGGTATTCCACTCACAAAGTTGTACTTTTTTTTGTATTTACCGGTTTTTGGGGATAATTGTTTTTTTAAATATTTATCAATAAGAGAACCAAAACTGTAATGATCCCGGTAAACAACCCGATAGCAGCACAGGCAACTTTAAAATACCGGGTTTCATTTTTTGTGTTTGAATAAAATATGTCCTTTATCCCGGACACCGGTATAGCATTTATTTTTTCAGAAATGATGCTATCAAGCCTTACTTCATTTTTAAGTTCATTCATGTAATTCCGGATCAACACCGGCAACAGGTTGTCTATTTCCGTAAGAAAAGCAATCTTAAACTGGTTGATGGTTTTTTCACCCATGAACTGTGCAAGTATGGGAAATACTGTTTTTAATTTTTCTCTTAGAAAATGATCAACATGACCCTCGATCGCTGGTTTCAGTTTTTCGAGCAAAGCAGGATCTGCAAGTTTTTCATCCAACCCTTTATAAGCAAGAAATGCTGATTGTAATTCACTTCCGATCTGTCGGGCAAGATATTCCTGCTTCACCGGTATCAATCCCTGCAGCTTAAACCTTCCGATACTTATTGGCTTAACCGGCCAGAACAATATCTTAATGGTGAGCCATGAAATAAACCATCCGGTAAATGTTGAGAGGAAGATGATGATCAAAAACTGGACGGAATTCATGCAGTAAAATTTGGATGCAAAAGTAGGTGAATAAAACAGGCTGTTCAAATTGAGATCTGCCGTTTCAAAAATGTTTTTGCCGGGAAGACGTAAGAATAAAGTTTACACCTTTCTAAAAGGTGTAAACTTTATTCTTACGTCTTC
>JANNBU010000371.1:0-2936 GCA_031385805.1 Ferruginibacter sp. | reverse complement strand
CTGCCGGATTGTAATTGTATGAACAGCAATTCAGGTAACCTGCTCACCAACGGAAATTTTGAAAGTGGAACAACCGGCTGGACAGCCATTGGCGGATCAGTAACTACGGGTACCGGGTATGTTGCATGCAGTAGTAAGAATGGGTTCAACGTAGCCACCAACAGCGCATCTACTGTTTACCAGGATGTGTCTGTAGGTACAGGCACTACGCTCACATTTACTGGTTTTGCAGGTACACATACGCCCGGGCTGTCGTGCAATCCGAAAATAAGCCTGATATTCCGAAGTGCATCCGGCGCTGTACTGGGCCAAACAAATGTAACGATCACGCGGGATGTAGATATCAACTTCGGCCAGCTGGCATATTACACGATCACTGCTACAGCACCGGCAGGAACGGCCAAAGCCAGGATCCAGACTTCCATCAGTTGTAATTACGTGAAGATGGATGGATTCTGCCTCAGAATTGCAAACAGTACTACCACGAGAGGCACCAGCGAAGGGTCTACAGAAGAAACAACATCAGAGCTTCCAGTTTCAAAAGCAGAAGTCATTTCGCCGGTTATTACAGGCTTTAACGTAACTGTCAATCCAAACCCGGTAAGCAGCTACTTTAATATTGCCATCAGCACGGCTGATAATAATACGCCGGTTGATGTGCGGATACGCAACACTGAAGGCAGGGTGTTGTCCACCGCAAAGACCAGGGCCAACAACAACCTGAAGATCGAAGCGGGAGAATGGAGAAGCGGGATCTATTTCGTTGAAGTTATCCAGGGAGCCCAGCGCAAAATAGTCAAGTTGGTAAAGTTGTAGACATGAATAAAATTAGTTTTGTGCAAGGAGGCTCTCTTGGGGGCCTCCTTTTTTTAGGAGGATGTTAGATACTTGATACGGATACTGATTATAATCTGGTTACAAGATTACAGCCCGATCAGGTTTCTGGTATCCGGCATCGTTGTTAACTTATCTGAAGAAATAATATACTTTCATTCAAACTCATTTTCTTAGATTTACAATAACTTAAATCATCCAAGTAATGACAAATAAAACCTGCCGGTTTATTATTCTGAACCTTGCATTTTTGTTTTGTTTTTATGAACAGGCTTTTTCAAACAATATCGACAGCCTGAAAAAATTGATCAGCACAGAGATGCACGACAGCGCCAGGGTAGACCTGTTGAATGCATTGAGCAAAGCCTATTTTAATGACAATCCCGATACATCAGTGATCATTGCTGCATCTTCCAAGAAGTTGGCAGAACAGATCAATTACTATCCAGGTTTAGCACTTGCTTTAAAAGATATGGGGATTGCATATTATCTGCAGGGTAAGTATAAAGAGGCCGTATTGACCTACCAGCAGGCAATAGAAGTGTATAAGCTAATAGGTGATAAGAAAGGAGTTGCCAATATGCTGAATAACCAGGGTGCGGTGTACTTTGCACAGGGATCTGATGACAAGGCCTTTGAGTTATACCTGGAGTCTTTAAAATTGTCGGAAGAGGTTAATGATACCTTGAGGATTCTTACATCGCTTACCAATATCGGCGGCGTCTATTTAAACAAAGAAGCTACTTATCAAAAGGCGCTTGATTACTTCCTTCGATCGTATAAGTTAAGCCTCGTGATCAACGACCAGTATTCGATTGCCACATTGGCAACAAACCTGGGGGAAACTTATTATAAAATGGGCGATGATTCTAAAGCGATACCATATTTGAACCAGGCTGTAAAATTATACGAAGGCACAGAAAATTTACCTTATCCACTCAATTATCTTGGTCGTGTATATACCAGGCAAAAAGAGTTTGAGAAAGCCATCCAAACACATACGCAAGCTTACGAATTTTCTAAGAACCTTGATACCAGACTGGATATGACACAATCCCTGGTTGGGTTGGCACAAGCATATTTAGCAAAAGGAGATATAGCTTCGGCAATCGATGCGTATAAGCGTTCCCTTGAGTATGGCATTCCGTTGAATGCAGCAACTGAAATGAAGGATGCCTACCAGGGCTTAACGATGGCCTATCAAAAAAAATCAGATTTCACCAATGCATTTAAGTACCAGGATCTTCTACTGGCAATAAAGGACACGATCTATAATATAAATACCACTAAGAAATTGGGAACCCTTCAGTTCGAATTTGACCTGGAGAAAAAGGAATCAAGTATAGCATTACTTGAGAAGGATAAAGAGATACAGAAAAGGGAACTGCAACGACAAAAATTGGTACGGAATGGTTTTATAGGCGGGTTCGCAGTGGTTCTTTTATTTGCAACAGTATTCTTTTCTCAACGCAACCGTATTAGTAAAGCGAAAAAAAGAAGCGATGAATTGCTATTGAATATCTTACCCGAAGAAACTGCGGAAGAATTGAAAGCAACAGGTACTGCCAAGGCAAAGAGTTTCGACATGGTGAGTGTATTGTTTACTGATTTCAAAAACTTTACCCAGGCCAGTGAAAAGCTTAGCCCGGAGGAACTGGTTGCAGAGATCAATCATTGCTATAGTGAATTTGATCGCATCATAACCAGGTTTGGTATCGAAAAAATAAAGACCATCGGAGATTCTTATATGTGTGCCGGAGGGTTGCCTGCAACGAATGAAACAAATCCTGTTGATGTGGTATCTGCCGCCCTGGAAATGGCGAATTTTATTGCAAAAAATAAAAGCGCCCGGATAGCAAATGGGCAACCATATTTCGAACTGCGACTGGGCATCCATACAGGACCGGTAGTAGCAGGGATCGTTGGTATTAAGAAATTCGCTTATGATATCTGGGGAGATACGGTGAACACTGCTTCCCGTATGGAAAGCAGCGGGGAGATCGGGAAAGTGAATATTAGCGGTTCTACCTATGAATTAGTAAAGGATAAATTTACCTGTACCTATCGTGGAAAAGTTGAAGCGAAAAATAAAGGGGTGATCG
>JANNBU010000357.1:0-4600 GCA_031385805.1 Ferruginibacter sp. | reverse complement strand
GATCTTTTTAATATCATTAATGGTTGAAAATTTTCCATGCTGTGTACGATACTGAACAACCAGGTTTGCCAGGTTATAACGGATATAAGGATGCTGTTTTAATTCATCCAATGAAGCTGTATTGATATTTATTTGCTTAATGTTCTTTTCATGAAGCTGCAATGCAGGTTTGATCTTTTGAAAAACAGAATCAGGAAGTCCAAAGGTTTCGGCAACCTGTTCTATGCTATAAAACCCACCAAGCTTTTCCCTGAAACTGATGATACGGTTTGAAAGTTTCGATCCTATTCCCGGTAACCTGATCAAAGCACTTGTATCTGCAAGATTGATATCAATTTTTTCAAAAGATCTTTTTGATTCATATTTATTGAATACAGCAGTTTGTTTAACAGGTTCCACTATAGAAACGGCTGCTGCTATTTTTACAAACGGCATTAACCGTTGCACTTCATCTTCATGCAGTCCCCATATTTTTTTGATATCCTCCGGCTGCCGGAACTTCCCTCCTTTGGTAATAAAATTTTGAATGGTATTGATCGTCTTATCTCTTACACCCAATTTTTTCCAGTCATCAGGCGAAATGGTATTGGGATCAAAATAAAAAAGTTCGCCTTTGATTCGGTTATCATGAAATCTTTTTTCTGAAGGCTGATAATATTTCTCACTATTGCCTTCTTCAAAATTTTTCCGGTAATATTTTTTCGTGCTATCGGTTTGTTTTGTTTTTAAAGTGGCCAGTTCATGTTGAATATCTGTTGCATGAATGATCTTTTCTTTGAAAACAAGCGGGTAAATAAATGGTATGGCAGTTAACAATAAAACAACAATGAGCAGGATAATAGTTCCGTTTCTCTCTTTGCGGGTGAAATTAAAATAGTTGTTGGATACTCTTTTTTGCATCTTCCAAAATAATACAAAGAAGCATGCCGGGGCAGTTTACAGGCGGTAATATTTATTTAGTTATAACCTGCTGGTTGTCATACGAAAGTTCCATACCTGCTGGTAATTCTTTATTAATTTCGGCATGTAAGCCCAACTGGTGGCTGATATGTGTAAAATAAGCCTGTGGTATTTTTAATTCATATACCATACCAACGGCTTCTTCCAGGTTAAAGTGTGAGATGTGTTTGCTGCGGCGCAAGGCATTTAATACAAGCGTGTCGCTTCCTTTTATTTTTTCTTTCTCAGGTTCATCAATTTTATTGGCATCCGTTATATAAGTAAAGTTCCCAAACCTGAACCCGAGTACCGGCATTTTTAAATGCCATACTTTAATTGGCTGAACAGGAATATCGCCGATCAAAAAAGATTCTTCGCCAATATCCTTTAACGTTATATCGGGAATACCGGGATACCTGTGTTCGGCAAAAATATAAGGAAACTCTCTTCGCAAGGCTGTTTGTGTAAGTTCATTGGCATAAACATCCATGGGCATTTCCTGGAAATAATTGAATGCCCTGATATCATCTAATCCGGCAATATGATCTTTATGTGAATGTGTGAACAGAACGGCATCTAATTTTTTTATACCTAACCTTAGCATCTGGTAACGAAAATCGGGCGTTGTATCAACTACGATAGCAGTAGTTTCACTCTCTACCAGGATACTGCTGCGAAGGCGTTTGTCTTTGGGATCTGCAGATGTACAAACCTCGCAATCACATGCGATCATGGGAACACCGCTGCTGGTGCCTGTGCCGAGGAATGTTATTTTTAAAGGAGGAGAGGCCATGAAAGAAATGTAAAATATTAAATGTAAAATAATAAATGTAAAAGTAAGCAGCCGTTATCTCTTATTGAAACCAACTTTTACGTTTTACACCTGCCTGCCGGTAGGCAGGTCCAATATTTTACATTTTACATTATTATTTATCGCTGCCAACACCGATCAGCTCTTCATATAATTTCTGACTTTCATGAGTCAGCAGGTCAATATTTACATCAAGTTGTGGCAACAGATCTATTAAAGTATTGATCCTTCCTTCCGTTTGAAAAAATTTATTCAACACCACTACTTTTTTATCCTGCAATATGCAATAGCCACTCTGGAATGTTCCTCTTTCATAACGGATAACATAGCCGCTTTCCTCAACTACTTTCTCGATCTTATCTAAATTATGTTGTGTGTATTTCATACCCTAAATCCCTAAAGGGACTTTTGAAGTTTTTAATTAGATGCAACTTGCTTCATTAATCGGTCAATTAAAAAAAACATTCTCCACAATTTGTGGAATAGCTTTTCAAGTATTGTGCTCTTTTCCCCCTTTAGGGGGTCAGGGGGCGTTTGTTCTACTTATTCGTCATCCTTATCACCGGCACGATCATCTCCTCCAAACTTATACCTCCATGCTGAAACGTATTCCGATAGTAATTTACGAAATGATTGTAATTATTGGGGTAACAAAGGAACAAATCTCCTTTGGCAAAGATAAAAGTGGAATTTACATTCGGTACCGGCAATCCTGCTTCCCTGGGATCCCTGAATGCCAGTACATCTTTAGGCTCATAATTCAGATTGCGACCATGCTTGTAACGAAGATTTGCTGTTGTTTGCTTATCCCCAATAACTTTTACAGGTGTTTTTACCCTTGTGGTTCCATGGTCGGTTGCAACAATGAGATTTAATTTTTTTTCGGATATTTTTTTAAGGGCCTGGTGCAGGGGACTGTGTTCAAACCAGCTTTCGGTGATACTGCGGTAACTTGTTTCATCGCCCGCCAGTTCTTTCAATACTTCCATTTCCGTACGTGCGTGGCTAAGCATATCAATAAAATTATACACGATCACATTCAAATCGTTCTGCAAAAAATTATGCATATTGTCCACCATTTTCTGGCCATCATGATTATTGGTAATCTTTGTATAGGAAATTTTCAGGTCTCCCTTCCCGATCTTCTTCAAATGCGCCCGTAAAAATTCTTCTTCAAATAAATTCTTTCCGCCTTCCTCATCATCATTTTTCCATTGGGTGGGAAATTGTTTTTCAATATCTATCGGCAACATTCCCGCAAAAATTGCATTACGGGCATATTGCGTTGCAGTTGGTAATATAGAATAAAAAGTTTCTTCTTCCTGTATCCTGAAACTTTCAGCAAATATGGGTTGAATGGTTTTCCATTGATCAAAGCGAAGATTATCGATGAGTACAAAGAATAAGGGCGTTCCTTTTTCAAGGTGTGGAAACACTTTGTATTTTAAAAGTGAGTGGCTCATGATCGGGCCATCGGTACTTTTTGGTGATACCCAGGATGCATAATTCTTTGAAATGAATTTAAAGAATTCAGTATTGGCTTCCTGTTTCTGTGTTTCAAAAACTTCCTGCATTTCGGGACTATCACTTTTTCGCATTTCTAATTCCCAATAAACCAATTTTCTGTATATCTCCATCCATTCATTGTAATCGGGATTGCTGTTCAGCGCCATGAACAAACTGCGGAATTCCTGCTGGTATGCAGAAGTTGTTTTTTCTGCCACCAATCTTTTATTATCAATGATCTTTTTCAAACTTAGCCATACCTGGTTTGGGTTAACGGGTTTTATTAAATAATCGCTGATCTGGCTGCCAATGGCTTCATCCATTAAATTCTCCGCTTCATTTTTTGTAATAAGCACAACCGGCAGATTGCTGTTCACTTCTTTTATCTGTTGCAGGGTTTGAAGGCCGGTGATACCGGGCATGGTTTCATCCAGCAATACAACATCTACAATATTGTCTTTTACATATTCTACTGCATCAAAGCCGTTGGTGCGTGTCTGAACTTCATAACCTTTATTTTCCAGGAACATTATTTGTGATGTAAGGCTGTCGATCTCATCATCTACCCATAGAATTTTTGGTATGTTCATATTATTAAGTATGTTTTAAGTAGAAGTCTGTAATAGTTTAAAGGGATTAAAAAAGTTTAGTATGTTTAAATTTTACGATTCGGAAATAAAAGAGATGACATCTTTTCTCCATTTGGATGTTTTAACACTTAAAAAGATGTCATCTCTTTTATTTAAGATCAAAATTAATCTTTTTGATAAAAGCTTATGTTTAACTATCTAAACATACTAAACTTTCTAAACTTGTCTTTGTAGCTTTGCTTCACTTTGTAAATCATTTAACATATAAAATTAAATACAATCACTTAATGTCATTTCATAAAATAATCAATGATCCTGTTTATGGTTTTATAACTATCGATGATGAATTGATCAATGAGATCATAGCTCATCCATATTATCAGCGCCTGAGAAGGATCTACCAAATGGCAATGGCTCACCTGGTTTATCCCGGAGCTGTACATACCCGGTTGCATCATTCACTGGGAGCTTATCACCTGATGGGTTGTGCGCTGCAGGAACTCACTGCAAAAGGTTTTTCTATTAGCGACGAAGAGAAACAAGCAGCGAAGATTGCAATCCTGTTACATGATATTGGTCACGGACCTTTTTCGCATGCGCTTGAGCATGTGTTGGCGGAAGGCCTGCATCATGAAGAGCTTTCTTTGCTCATCATAAAAGATCTCAACAAACAATTTGATGGCAGACTGCAAATGGCCTTAGACATATTTACGAACAGTTACCATAAAAAATATCTGTACCAGCTGATCAGTGG
>JANNBU010000327.1:0-2265 GCA_031385805.1 Ferruginibacter sp. | reverse complement strand
AAAAGTATAAGTGATTTAACGTCTTCCCGCCTTCCCGGCTATATATTATTAAAGCGGCCCTGCTTAATGCTGATGATTATGCTGCATCGCCGTCAATTCCTCCGCCGTTACTTTTTTCTCTTTCGGCTTTGTCTGTGATTCTACCCAACCGAATAATTTTTCTGTTACCAACCTGCGGTAAGTAGCATCAACCTGTTTTTCGTCTTTCATCATACGATCTACATAGCTATCCAACCAGCTCATGTCTTCTCCCATATTCATCTGCCCAAAATAACGCATCACTTCTGCCTTCATGTGGCCCTGTAATTCTTCCTTGCTTACTTCTAATTTATTATCAGTTACCAAACGATCGCTGATCAGTGTCCATTTAAGCTGGTTGCTGAATGAAGGAAATTCTGCTTCTGCCTGCTCAGCAGTTTTTTGTTGTTCACCACCGGTTTGCAACCAACGCTTTAAAAATGTTTCAGGGAATTCCATTTTTGTTTCATCGATCAGGTAATGATACAACTGGTCGTGTAACTGGTTGCGGCTTTGTGCATCCCAGTATTTTGCAATTTCTTCTTTTAAAGAATCACGCAGTTCAGCTTCAGTAGTAATGTTTTTACCGGGGTAAACTTCATTGAAGAATTCCTCGTTCATTTCCCTTTTTTCTACCAGGCCAAGTTTTACGATATCTAATTTGAAATATTTTTCAGCAGCTTCCTTGTCATCTTTTTCAAAACCAAGATCCTGCAACATCATTTCTAATTTATCAGCATCAAATGATTGATTTAATTGAAAAATAAAACTGTCACCTGCTTTTTTACCCTTCAGTTGTTTTTGCAAAGCAGGCGTAAAATATTTAAGTAAAACAGAATTCTCTTTTGTGATACCGCCTTCAATAATATTACCATCCTTATCAGATTCAGTAAACAGCACATTCAAAACATTCTCATCATTTTCTATCAGTTCCGGTTCGGTCATTTTTCCGGCTTTTATCTGCATGCGGCTGATCTCTTCATTCACCATTTCATCTGTTACTTCCACTTTATGGAAAGTAAGTTTTGCTTTATCAAAAGCAGGAATTTCGAAAACGGGTTTAAGTCCTATCTCAAAACCAAAATCAAAATCGGTTGGATTGTTCATGTCCATTTTACGCAGATCCGTTTCAAGCGGTAATGGTTGTGCAAATATCTCAGGCTTTTCTTCATTGAGGTAAGTGTACAATTGTTTTTCAACCGTACGCAATATCTCATCAGAAAATATGGAAGCGCCATACATTTTTTTGATCATGCCGGCAGGAACCATTCCTTTTCTGAAACCGGGAATATTTGCTGTTTTAGAATATTCTTTTAGTTTTTTATCAAAAGAAGGCAGGTAATCTTCTTTTTTGATCTTTACGATCAGTTTATCATTTAATAAACCGATGTTTTCTCTTTCTACTGTTGCCATTGTTGTTATATATTTTTATTAACTTATTTTTTAATAACGAACAAGGAACAAGGAATAACGAACTTCGAAGTTCAGGATTCCTTGTTCCTTGCCCGCCTGCCGGTAGGCAGGTTCGATATTCGAATGTGCGGATAATAGGGGTCGAACCTACATGGATTGCTCCGCCAGATCCTAAGTCTGGTGCGTCTGCCAATTTCGCCATATCCGCAAGTTGGTGGGTCTGCTCCCGCCCCAGGCGGGACCATATCCGCAAGGGGTGGCAAAATTAAGGAATTTCTTCCTAAAAAATGATATCAAAGGAAGTATTATTTAATCTGTTTTGCTATTAATTATATTGGAACATAGGAGGCACAGAGAAGAAATAAAAAATGAATGAGCAACCTGCCAACTCCGTGCCTTTGTGTCCCTGTGTTTCAGCATTTCTTAGTAATCGCAGCGCACATTAATGCTTATCAAATCCAGGGTTTGTAATAAAACCATTGTTGTTTGCAGTATATCTTGGATTTTTTGTAAAACTGCTGTCTGTCAAAGTGTAAATAAAATAAACCAATTGATTTTTTTCCAGGTTCGTCAATGCGATCCGCCTTTGTAACAATGGGTCCAGTGTAGGCTGACTGGTTATGATACCCGTTCTGTAATGTTCTATTACCTGTGGTATGCTGTAAATACTTCCGTCGTGCATATAAGGAAATGTAAGTTGTGCATTGCGCAGGCTTGGTACTTTAAATTTTAAGGAATCATTGCTGAGTTGTGTTATTTGTTGCCTGCCAATATCAAAGAACCGGTTAAGCGCAAGTCCATTATTGCGAAAACTATTATCTGTAAACAATGGTT
>JANNBU010000320.1:0-2312 GCA_031385805.1 Ferruginibacter sp. | reverse complement strand
AAAAGTATCCAGCTCTTTTCCGATTATATTTTTTACAAAATTCATTCAAAAAAAGAGGCAATATAATGCAGTAGCAACCCTTATCAAAGTATTTTATTTTTAAGGAAAAGTAATTGTCTTTTTTGGCACTCAAAATAAATATCCACAATGATTTCCACATAATGCAGCTAAATTTTATCTATAGCACTCTTGCATATACGAAAAGCCTGCGAGATCAAAAACCTTCATATATAAATAAATGCTAAAAAAATTTGGTTTTTCACAGGCATTTGATAAATTTGCATTTAATCAACTCGTATATTTAGAAATCTATCAATCATTAAGTTATGGCAAGCAAAAAGTTAAAACTATTTTTACTAGGGGTCTTTACGTTCCTGATTTCAGGGCTGTATGCCCAAACAGGCAGCGGATACAGCGTATATGACTCGTCCGTAATCTCCTCAAAAAAAATGCCTCAACAGAATGAATTCTGGAATAACTCTTACAGTTTTCCTGCTAAACCACGCAATATGTGGGAGGTTGGCGCTTCTGTGGGAACGCTGATGATCAGTGGTGATGTTCCCATTAAATTCCCAACATTGGGTTTTGGAGTACATGTGAGAAAAGCATTTGGTTATGTTTTTTCCATGAGACTGCAATACATCAATGGAACCGGTAAAGGTCTAAGCTGGGTGGCTTCTGAGAACTTCGCAAAAAATCCGGCCTGGGCAGGTTATTATGCTCCTGTTCGTAGTTCTACAGGTCCGATCGTTTACAGGAACGGGATCGCCGGAGCTCCGGATGGAACTTCACCGGATATAGTTTATTACAATTACAAAACACATGTACAGGATCTGTCATTACAAGGCATCGTAACGTTGAACAATATACGTTTTCACAAACAAAAGACCGGCTTCGTTATCTACGGTGGTGCAGGTCTGGGTGCAACCATTTTCGAAGTAAAGGTGAATGCTAAAAATGAAGCAGGTGGCACTTATGCAAGCCAGTTCAGAACGCTACTGGATGCCAACCCAACAAATTATAAAAACCGCAAAGATGTTCTGAAAGAACTTAAAAATATTTTGGATAACAGCTATGAAACACCCGGAGAGAACGAAGGAGAGCGCCGTCCGAAAATGGGAAGCAATACTTTAAAACCATCAGGAACAGTTATGGTTGGTTTTGCATTTAAATTAGGAAAGAGGCTTAATCTTGCATTAGAAGATCGTCACACTTTCGTGAAAACTGATTTACTTGATGGACAACGCTGGCAGGAACATGCTTATGGCGATGCTGTTATAACAAGTGATTTCGATTCATATAATTACCTGTCGCTTGGTTTGAATTTCAACCTGGGTGCTAAATCTGTGGAGCCATTGTGGTGGATCAATCCATTGGATTATGCATACAGCGAGTTGAACAATCCAAAGCACATGAAGTTACCAAAACCAGTGTATGAAGATGCTGATGGCGATGGTGTATTGGATCAATTAGATCGTGAACCAAATACACCGGCAGGTTGCCCTGTTGATACACATGGTGTAACAAAAGATACAGATGGTGATGGTGTACCTGATTGCAAAGACAAGCAATTGATCACTCCAACCGAGTGTCAGCCTGTTGATGCTGATGGCGTTGGTAAATGCCCTGATCCTTCCTGCTGCGATAGCATTGCCCGTCTTGGTGACCTCGGTGGTAAAAAGGTAGATTGTCCTTCAGATTATCCAAGTTTATCTTTCAAAGGTAACAGTGTTGTATTGGGTAGCGATGCCAAGGCAATGCTTGCAACGGTAGCTGCTAAAATGAAAGCTAATCCTGATTGCAATATCAATATCAACGGATATCCTGAAGCTTCAAAAGCTTCACAGGCAGTTTGCCAGAAAAGAGTTGATGCTGTTAAGAGATACCTGGTTGAAAGAGAAGGTATCAGTGCAGACAGGATAACTACTAACTGCGAAGTTGGTGGTGGGGACAAAAATACAATTGACATCAAGTCAAACTAAAATAAGTTTTAATTCCACTTTTTGCTCAATGATGAAACCCTCCCAATTTTTGGGAGGGTTTTTTTATGGGGTATTTTTTTTGCCGGGAAGACGGGAAGGCGTTTGAAAGAAATATGTTTGGTAATACTACAAATTGCTTCATGCTACCATTAAATGCATTTTACGTCTTCCCGCCTTCCCGGCTAAAATTGCCTTTTCAAGGCTTTATACAATACTTAACAACTGTTTTTTGGTGATTTATCGATTTACAGGCATTTTTGATAAAAATCCATTAATTTTGCGCGTCTTTATGAGATCAATAAAAATCATTCTTCCCGCCCTGTTTTTAAT
>JANNBU010000317.1:0-4236 GCA_031385805.1 Ferruginibacter sp. | reverse complement strand
ATCATGGAAGAAGTGCTGAACTGGTTTCCACTGCAGCATTTTTATCAGGGCTAGCAAAGATTGAAACAATGGATAATGGATCGGTTCAGGAAGCATGGCGACCAAAATATGTGTTGCATTATATCCAGGACAGGTATTTACAGCCTGATTTTGTAGTTGACATCACAGCAGTCTTTGAAAAAAAATTAGAAGCAATTAAAGCATATAAAACACAGTTCCATAATCCGGAACTTGATGAACCGGAAACATATATTTCAACGCCGGATTTTTTGGAAAGTGTGATAAACCGGTACAAAATGTTTGGAAAAATGATCGGTGTTAAATATGCAGAAGGATTTGTATCAGATAAAACAATTGGCATTAAAAATTTTGATGCATTAATAAAAGAAAATACTTAAATACAATACTATGGCAACCCCTAAGTTTTTAAATGTTCAGGGCTCTAACTTTCACCAGGAATTAAAAAGAAGAGTGAACAATTATTTTACAGAATCCAAGAAACCTACCACCGGAAATTTTGGATTATACTTCAAAGCCGTACTATTCTGGCTATGTTATGTAGCCTTGTATGTACACGTTGTTTTTTATACTCCAGCTTCCTGGATCGCATTGCTTGAATGCTTTGCAATGGGCGGACTTACTGCTGCCATTGGTTTTAACGTGATGCATGATGGCGGGCACGGTAGTTTCAGCAACAGTAAATTCTGGAATAAGATCGCCGGCTTTTCGGTAAACGCATTGGGTGCAAGTGGTATTATGTGGAACAACAAACACAATATCATTCACCATACTTATACAAATATTGATGGCATTGATGATGATATTGAGATCAAACCATTGTTGAGAATGTGTTCAACACAAAAAAAATATTTCATTCACAGGTTCCAGCATATTTATGTTTGGTTCCTATACACTTTATTATTGCTGGTTTGGGTTTTCGAATCTGATTACAGGAAATATTTTAAGAAGAAAGTAGGAACAGTGCCAATCAAGAAGATGAGCGCTTTCGAACATTTTGCTTTCTGGATAGCCAAGATCGGCTATTATATCATGATGATCGCATTACCCATTTACATGGTAGGATTTTTACCATGGCTTATTGGATTTCTTGTACTGGCAATGTTTGCAGGATTTGTATTAAGCATTGTATTTCAACTGGCACATACAGTAGAAGAAACGGCCTTCCCGGTTCCTTTAGAAGATTCTAATAAGATCGAGAATGAGTGGGCAATACACCAGATAGAAACCACTGCAAATTTTGCAACAAAGAACAGGTTGATCTCCTGGTTGGTTGGCGGTTTGAATTTTCAGATTGAACATCATTTATTCCCGAAAATTTCACATGTACACTACCCTGCTATCAGTAAGATCATTAAAAAAACCTGCGAAGAGTTTAATGTAAAATATATTGAGTACAAAAGAATGAGGCACGCCATTGTATCACATGCTTCTTATTTGAAAAAAATGGGCAGGGCGTAACCCTGTCGGCGGTTGCAAACCCCGACAGCGGTTTTATAAAAATGAACTTGGTTCATTAAACCTTGATATATTCAGCGCAATTACCATTGTGCAATTCCAATCTGTAAATTCTACTCTGACAAATTAATTTCACTTAACGTAACCGCCTACAGGGTTTGCAACCGCTGTCGGGGTTACTCAATCTGAATCCCTAAATTTGCACTTCAATAAAGTATATGAGCGAAGAAAAGAGTTTGAATTTTTTAGAAGAGATCATAGAAACCGACCTGGCAGCGGGAAAATACAAAACCATTGTTACCCGTTTTCCACCCGAACCGAATGGTTATCTGCACATGGGGCACGCTACAGCTATTTGCCTCAATTTCGGCCTGACAAAAAAATATCCCGGTTATACAAACCTTCGTTTTGATGATACCAACCCGGTTACTGAAGAAACGGAATATGTAGAAAGTATTAAGGAAGACATCAAGTGGCTGGGTTTTGAATGGAAGCATGAATACTACGCTTCTGATTATTTTGATACACTTTATGGATATGCGGTTACGCTGATCAAAAAGGGCCTGGCTTATGTTGATGATTCAAGTTCTGAAGAAATAGCAAAATTAAAAGGCACACCTACAGAACCGGGAAAAGATAGTCCCTACCGCAACCGCAGTGTTGAAGAAAACCTGGATCTGTTCAATAAAATGAAGAATGGTGAATTTGTTGATGGCAGCAAAACACTTCGGGCAAAAGTTGACATGACGAGCAACAATATGCTCATGCGTGATCCGTTGATATACCGCATCAAACACGCCCATCATCACCGCACCGGCGACAAATGGTGCATTTACCCGATGTATGATTTTGCACATGGACAAAGTGATTCTATTGAAACCATCACCCACTCTATCTGTACGCTTGAATTTGTGCCGCACAGGGAATTGTACGACTGGTTCATTGAAAAATTAGAAATTTATCCATCGCATCAATATGAATTTGCCAGAAGAAATCTGAGTTATACTGTAATGAGTAAACGAAAACTGTTGCAATTGGTGAATGATAAACATGTTGCCGGCTGGGATGATCCACGCATGCCAACGATCAGCGGTATGAGGAGAAGAGGATTTACTTCCGAAAGCATTCGTAATTTTTGCGATAAGATCGGAATTGCCAAAAGAGAAAATATAACAGACCTGAGTTTACTGGAATTTTGTGTAAGGGAAGACCTGAATAAAATTGCTTCGAGAAGGATGGTTGTATTTGATCCGGTAAAAGTTATCATCAGCAATTATCCTGAAGCTGAAACCGAATTATTTAAGATTGGGGAAACATTTGATGAAGCCAATCAGACATACAGGGATGTTCCTTTCAGCAGGGAATTATTCATAGAAAGAGATGATTTTATAGAGATACCTCCAAAGAAATATTTCAGGTTATTCCCTGGCGGCATTGTGAGGTTAAAAGGCGCCTGTATCATAAAATGTGAATCTGTTTTAAAAGATGCTGAAGGCGTTGTTACCGAAATTCATTGCACATATTTTCCCGAAAGCAAAAGCGGGCATGATACTTCGGGGTTAAGTCCAAAAGGTACCATTCACTGGGTAAATGCTGCAGATGCTGTAAGCGTGGAAGTAAATGAATATGACAGGCTTTTCAAAGTTGAAAATCCTTCAAGTGAAGAAGGTGATTTTAAAGACTACATCAATCCTGATTCTTTGAAAATTGTAACTGGTTTTGCAGAACCTGCACTTGCAAATGCAAAACCCGAAGATCGTTTTCAATTCTTACGAAAAGGATATTATTGTCTGGATAAAGATAGCACCGGCAACAAACCTGTATTCAATCGTACAGTTACATTGAAAGATGCCTGGGCGAAAGAAGTAAAAAAATAATTTTCCAGGTTCTCAGGAAAATATCATCCCGTACTTTTATCAATTTTCATACTCGGTAAAACTGCTGTAATAAGTATTATCGTGTTACATAATAATACAAGATAGATCCCGATCTTTTTTTCGGGGCAGTAAGCATTATAACAGGAAGTATAGAGTATGTAAGTTTTAATAGCATAAGCGAACATCATTGCAGCAAGAAATAAATTGATCCTTTTTGCCCAAACCTTTGGAGCTAATACCAAAACAATAAATGAGGCAGCAAAGAAAATGAAAAACCTCCCGGGTTTGCCATAGGCATTCTTTTCGGAAAAGAAACCGGTAAAATCTCTGGCAACATCTGCATGATAGGTCCACGGAATAAAGCATACAACAATTAATGACAATGCTGCAATCACCCCTATCCATTTACTATATTTCATATTAAAAACTTAAAAGGCTTATAAGGGAGAACCTTACAAGCCTTATTTAAGAGGTCCCTAGCGGATTCGAACCGCTGTAGAAGCTTTTGCAGAGCTTTGCCTAGCCACTCGGCCAAAGGACCATTTTTACCGAAATAAACTATTTGATGGAGTTCATTTTCAGTGTTACAAAAATAGGGTATTTTTATCCATATTTTAAAATGCAAAACCCTGATTTAATTATTTTTTCTAAACCAGAACCCAATGAGCAGCATTGCAGCATCGGAACTCATCATCAATAACCGGGGTGCTATATACCATGTAAACTGCAGGCCGGAAGAAATTGCCACTACGATCATTACTGTTGGTGACCCCGACCGGGTTAAAGAAGTGAGTAAATATTTTGATAAGATCGAATTTAAAAACCAGCACCGGGAGTTTGTTACACATACCGGCTATCTTGGAAAAAAAAGGCTTTCGGTAAC
>JANNBU010000308.1:0-2006 GCA_031385805.1 Ferruginibacter sp. | reverse complement strand
GCCATGAAGCCGGGAAAGTAGGCGGCTTAGGCAGTTGCGGCATGGAACTTTGCTGCAGCACCTGTCTCACCGATTTTTAAAGCGTGAACACTAACGCTGCCCGTTACCAGAATTTAAGTTTCAATAAATCAAAATTAAGTGGCCAGTGCGGCAGGCTTAAATGCTGCCTGAATTATGAACTGGATACTTACATGGATGCACTTCAATTCTTCCCAACAGATGCGGATATGCTGGAAGTTGCAAAGGGAAGAGCCTTCCTGGTAAAAAAAGATATTTTCCGAAACCTGATGTGGTACACCATGGCGGAAAGCAACAAGCAATACCCATTGACCATTGAAACGGTTAAAAAAATAAAAGCACAGAATAAAGAAGGTATTCGCCCCGAAGAAATGGAAACGGTTGAAGTAACCAGCGGCAAACCAAAAGAAGTAGAACCGGAATATGCTGATATTGTTGGTCAGATCAGTTTAAAGAGCTTAGAAAAAACCACCCGCAAACGAAGGGACAAAGAAAGAAGCAGGGAACAAAGACCGCAGCAACAAGGCGGTGGGCAACAGCAAAGAAGCCCTCAACAAAATCGTGGAGGAGGACAGCAGCGAAATGAACAGGGTGGCGGACAACAACAGAGAAGGCCACAAGGACAAAATCCGAATCAAGGCCAGGGGCAACAACAAGGAGGACAACAAAGAAGGCCTCAAGGTCCCGGTCAGGGAGGGCAAGGGCAACAAGGCGGACAAGGCAGGCAACAACGGCCACCGCAAAACCGTGGACCACAAAGGCCGCCGCAACCAAAGAATGAAGGTTAATTGTTTATTAGTTTACTGAGTTATTAGTGATGTTATGATATCATACATCTTAAATCATACATCATATATTCTAATACATCTATAAATCATACATCAGTTCAGTGTCTATAACCGTTAAGAATTTATCCAAGCATTATGGCAGCCAAAAAGCGGTTGATGGAATTTCTTTTTCGGTAGATAAAGCTGAGATCGTATGTTTTCTTTGCCCCAATGGTGCAGTGAAATCCACCACGATGAAAATGAAAACCGGTTACCTGGAAGCAGATGCCGGCGACATAAAAGTTTGTGGAATGACTGTGAGCGAAAACAGTATTGAAATCAATAAGAAAATTGGCTATCTCCCCGAAGCCAATCCTTTATACCCCGATATGTATGTACGGGAATACCTGCAGTTCGTGGCCAATGTACACCAGATAAAAAATTCAAAACAGGTTATTGAAGATGTTATAAAAACAGTTGGGCTTAGCATTGAATCAAATAAAAAGATCGGGCAGCTTAGTAAGGGTTATAAACAACGGGTAGGACTGGCCGCTGCATTGGTACATGATCCGGAAGTGCTGATATTAGATGAGCCAACATCGGGGCTTGATCCAAACCAGATCGTGGAAATAAGGGAAGTAATAAAAAAGCTTGGTCAAAATAAAACAGTATTATTCTCATCGCATATCATGCAGGAAGTAGAAGCCATTTGTGATAGGGTTATCATCATCAACAAAGGAAATATTGTTGCAGATGATAAATTGCAGAACCTGCAAAGATCATCATTGGGTAGTCAGTATGTAACAGTTGAATTTAAAGAAGTTATTGATGTACAGTTATTAAAAAAAATGAAAGATGTTATTGAAGTAAAAAATGTTCAACAATCAACGCTCAATATTCAATGTTCAAATGCAGACAGTGTAAGAAAACAATTATTACAATTAAGCATTGACCATAACTTAAACATTGTTTCATTGCAAAGTGAAACGCAGAATTTAGAAACGGTATTTAAGTCGCTGACAATGTAGAACGTTTAAAAGTTTAAGGGTTCAAGGGTTTAAAGGTTCTTTACACGCAAAGTTTTTTACTAATTCATTACTTCTTAAATTGCAAATCCAAAACCAATGAATTACCCCGCAGCAAGCTGACGAGGTATCGAATACAAATACACTAAAACAATCTCAACTGATTTGAATGGAACTTTTTATAAATCTTTTTTTC
>JANNBU010000306.1:0-3755 GCA_031385805.1 Ferruginibacter sp. | reverse complement strand
GGCTGGTGGGTTTTACATGGGATTTTAAAAACAAAGGAGCAAAAACTGCTCAGTAAATTCTTACAGAAATAATTAAATAAACAGCAATGAAAACTAAAATATATTTTTTTATAGCCTTGTTTTTTTCAGTTCAGCAATTGTATGCGCAGCTTTTTATCAGTAAAGCCGTTATTGAATATGAAGTGAAAATAAATATTAAGAAAACGATGGGCAATAGTTCCTGGGCAGAGATGATGAAAGAAAACATGCCCCAGTTTAAGACGGGTTATTTCCAATATACATTTGCCGATAATAAAAGTGTGTACAAATTTGATCATTGGGATGATAAAAAAGTTCCTGAATGGATGCGGAAAAGTGATGAAGAAAATGCCTGGTATTTTGATCACAATACCGGCAGGTTCAATATGAAAAAAAATGTATTTGGTTCTGATTTTTTTGTAGATGATTCTATCCCTGTTATTGAATGGCGGCTTACCAATGAGAACAGGATCATAGCTGGTTTTAATTGCCGTAAAGCCGTAGGTAAGATCATGGACAGTGTTTATGTATTTGCATTTTATACTGATGAGATCAGCATTTCCGGAGGCCCCTGCTCTATCAATGGTTTACCTGGTATGATATTGGGGCTGACCATTCCCCGTATGTATGCATCCTGGATCGCAACAAAAGTAATGCTGAATGATGTGAACGTAAGTGTGATAAAACCGGTGATCGCAAAAAAATATTATACCGTTAGTGCATTCAAAACTACGCTTAAAGACCGCACCAAAGAATGGGTTAATGAAGATGATCCTGAATCGCAAAAATGGATGGAGCAGTTGTATTGGAGTACGCTATTATAAGAATATCGAACAAGGAACAAGGAATGTAGAATTATGATCGGAGTTACTTACTTCGATATTCGACATTCCTTGTTCAGTATTCAATTGTTCCTTGCATGCCTGACGGCAAAGGCAGGTTCGATATTCATCAGATTTCAAACCCATCCGGCACGATCGCACCTTTCTTGATCACCACAATACCATCTTTGATGGCATACAGGGAATGATCTGAATCCTGTAAATGAGCTCCGCCTTTAATGTTAACATTATTTCCAATGCGGCAATCTTTATCTACTATAACGTTTGTAAGGTTGCAATTATCCCCTATCCCTAACCGGGGAATTTTCTTTGCATAATTATATGCGATCTCTTCAATGGTCTCATAAAAATCATTGCCCATAATATAACAGCTTGTAATTTTACTTCCCAGGCCAATGCGGCTGCGGATACCGATCACACTGTTAACCAAACTGGCTGCATGTATGATACAACCTTCTGCCATGATGGTTTGCTGCATGGTAGTACCGCTTATCTTGGCAGGAGGAAGCATACGTGCCCGTGAGTACACCATTTTTTTATTATCAAATAAATTAAATGGTGGAAGGTCGAGTGTAAGTGCCAGGTTTGCTTCAAAGAATGAATAAATATTCCCGATATCTGTCCAATACCCATCGTATTGGTAACTTACCACATTGTATTTCTCAATGGCATCGGGGATAATTTCTTTTCCAAAATCGGTTGCCTCTTTCTTTTCTTCCTGTAACAGGTCGAACAATAATTTTCTGTTGAAAATATAAATACCCATGGAAGCAAGGAAATGCCTGCCTTGTTGCTTCATATCCTCACCAGTATTACTGATCCATGCCGGCAATAATTCCTTTGCAGGTTTTTCAATAAAAGAAGCAATACAATTTTTGTTATCGGTTTTTAATATACCGAATTCGGTAGCTTCCCGCTCTGCCACCGGAATGGTTGCAATAGATATTTCAGCTCCTGAATTTATGTGGTTGTCCATCATTTCACCAAAATCCATTTGGTACAATTGGTCGCCACTTAATATGAGCACGTATTCAAAATCATCTTTATCAATATGTTTCAGTGATTGCCGTACTGCATCGGCGGTGCCCTGAAACCATCCGGGGCTATCCGGTGTTTGTTCGGCAGCAAGAATATCAACAAAGCCACTGCTGAACCCACTGAATTGGTAGGTATTCTTTATATGTTTATTCAACGAAGCAGAATTGTATTGCGTAAGTACATACATACGGTTGATATTGCTGTTGATACAATTTGAAATGGGAATATCAACCAACCTGTACTTGCCGGCGATGGGCACAGCAGGCTTACTCCTGGTAGCTGTTAATGGATACAACCTGCTCCCTGCTCCGCCTCCCAATATCATAGCTACGACTTGTTTGCTTATCATAAAATTTGTTTTAAACAGTAATTGATTTATATAGCTCAATATATTTAGCAGCACTGGTTTCCCAACTGCTGTTTACCTGCATCATTCGCTTTCTTATTTCATCCATTTTCTTTTTATCATCATACAACTCCAATGCACGATGGATAGAATAAACAATATCATCTACGCTTGCATGATTAAAGCAGATGCCATAACCTCCTTCCTCTCCAAAATCAATAACGGTATCTTTTAACCCGCCTGTGCGGCGTACAACCGGTACCGTACCATAGCGCATAGAATAAAGCTGGTTTAAACCACATGGCTCTACCCTGCTTGGCATCAATATAAAATCAGCGCCTGCATACATCTGGTGGCTGAGTTTTTCATTATACTTTATCTGGGTATTATAATAACCCACCCAGTTATTTTGTAAACCCTGCAAGGCAGCTTCAACACCGGGGTCGCCACTTCCAAGAATGAGGCAACTGAATTTGGAATCAAGCTGTTCAAAAGCCTGGTTAATAGCGGCAGGCAACAGGTCTGCGGCTTTTTCATTTACCAGCCTGCCAATAAATATTATTAAAGGATATTGTTCATCAAAATTAAATTCATCACAAAGACTTTTCTTGTTCAGTTTTTTTCCTGTTTTAAAATCCTTGATGCCATAGTTATCGAGTATGTAAGTATCTTTTTCAGGATCCCATACAGCATAATCAATACCATTCAATATACCTGTACATTTTCCCATCTCATAATTGAAGAGGCTTTCCAGGCCATTGGCATCGTCCATTAATTCTTTCATATAACCGGGGCTAACGGTGTTAACCCTGTCGGCACATTTGATACCGCATGCCAATGGATTGATCGTATTGCTCCAATCGAGTAATCCCCATTTCCAGGTATCCCAGGAAGGAATATAAGTTACTTTATCCCAGCCCATCCATCCCTGGTATTGTGCATTGTGTATGGTAATAACGGTTGGGATATGCGAAAGATGCCTGTAAGCAAAACAGTTCCGCATCATAAAAGGGATCAGGGCTGCGTGATGATCATGAACATTTACCACATCGGGATGATGTTCCCATTTACTCAGCCATTCCAGCACAGCAATCTGGAAAGCAGTGAACCTCTCGGTATCATCATCATAACCATAAATTTTTTCACGATCCAATAATCCATGTATATCCACACAATAAAGGTCAAAGCCAAGTTTATTGGTCTTCTCTTTGATGATGGTAAAATCAAAGTTAAAATGCGCCATGGAAAAATTACCCTTGTGTGCTACCTCCCATTCATTGTCGTACAAAAATTTTGTACGATGCATGGGCATGACCACTTTGGCAAAATGCCCCAGGTCCTGCTGGTATTTTGGCAATGCACCTACTACATCTGCAAGGCCACCGGCTTTTGCCATGGGATAACATTCAGCACTTACATGTAGAATTTCCATTCGCTGGGTTTAAAAAATTTATTCAATTTAAGAAGGTTCTTGATAAGAACAAGCGCCAAAACTTTTAAATACATTTAAA
>JANNBU010000291.1:0-23245 GCA_031385805.1 Ferruginibacter sp. | reverse complement strand
GTTGTCTGGTAAAAACCCCGGCTGATAGCTGTTCCGCCAAGGCCATCCATGAGTATGGTATTGTGCTGTATCCATACATTGTCGGAGCTGGTATTATTAATACCATTGGCTTCTCCGGCGCCGGTAATGTTGTAAATACGGTTGTTGATCACTTTATTTTCAAGACCAAAACCGCCTAATGGATCTACACCGGTAATAAAAATCCCATTGAACAGAGATGTATTTGCCGGCACTCCACCAAAGGGATCCGTGATTGTGTTCCTTGTAACATTTACATTTGTGCTGAGGCCCGTAAGATAGATAGCATTACAGGTTCCAACTGTAACCCTTTCGGGGCGTGTTATTAAATTTGAATCGATCTGCGTATTAAAGTTTCCAAGAATATAAATTCCGTAGAAATAAAAATCTTTAATAAGGTTGGCGGATATAATATTATCCCTGTTGGCTGTGGTACTACTACCAACGCAGGTAATCCCATAATAACCGCCGACAATGGTATTGCCGGTGAAGACGTTGCCATCGCTTAATGTATTACCTGTGGTAACTGCAGATGTTGCTGATGCACTCATTACTATTCCTGCATAGTTGGTGGCTGTTGAAGTAGTATTGATATTAATGATAGAATTGGTAACAGCATTGCTGTCGGCATCATTCAAAAGCTGAACTCCAAAACCATATTCCGTTGCCGTGCTGCCAAGGGCAGTGATAACCAGATTATCAAACTTAATATGATCAGCACCGTTCAGTTTTATTACAGCCCGCTCATTGGTATTTGTAGCAAGGAATGAAAGCGTTTTACCGTTGCCGTTAAATGTTACGGTGTTGGTAGCAGATGCTCCGGGAACAGGGCTCATGATCAGTTGTTCATTGTATGGGCCACTGGCGGCATCCACATTGAAAATTACCGGGGCGCTGATACCACACTTAATATAATCGTATGCATTGTTAAAGGTTTGGAAGTTGGTGCCGCCGGTTGGCAATGCAGAATTTATGGTAAATGTTCCTGATACCAAAGAAGGGCTGGTTACCTGTACGGATGTAGAGGTAGCAGATCCGCCGGGGGTTGCAGTACAGGTAACAATACACTGGTAGTATGTTGAAACTGTTTGTGTGGTAGTAAGCGATGGTGTTGTTGCACCAACTATATCGGTGAATGTAATATTATCCGGTGAAGATTGCCATTGGTATGTTAACCCCGATGCAACGGTTACGCCTGCAAGTGAAAGGGTAAAAGGGGTTCCAAGGCAGACAATAGATGGATTTGCAATTGTAGTTCCTGCATTGGGGATCCCGGTACAGGCCGATGCCGGGGTCCAGTTAATAACAACATTAGGGCGATTGCTTAGTGTACCTGTATTCGTTGTAGTTGCAGTACCGCATAAATTACCCAGGTTATCTGCTCTGTATGAATGTGAGCCGTTAAAGGCTAATCCTGTAGTCCAGGGCACAACAGGATTTTCTGTAAACCATGTTCCTGTTGCATTGCCCGGTTCGCCTCCACATACTTCAATAACAATATTATCGGTTCCGTTCCAAAAATAAGGTGTTGTGAAAATAAATGTATTTATTCCAACAACCGGTTGATAGTTCACCGGGCCATATACTGCTGCACCCACCGTTTCCCATGTAGTTGCTGACAAAGTAGCTGCCGCAGTTCCCCCGATTTTTATAGTATGCTGTTCTATAAGACCCGCTGCCCCTAAAGAAATTACATTGTATTTAAGGGAGTTAATATTACCCGGCCCCATACCCGCAGCTGTTAATTCAGAAGCACGGTATAAATACTGCATGCGGCTGCCCTCATAAAAATCCTGCAATGGGCAGGGATAGGTAGTAGCAGTATTTCCTACTGTTCCTGTACCAATAGGAATATCTGTTTGTGCATTTACTTTCACCGAAGAAAGTAAAAGCATTAGAAACACCATAAAACCATTCAATCTAAAATCTGAAAAGTAGATTTTTCTCATTGGAGCATTGTTTAAAAATTATATAGAACGAAAATTATCTGTTTAAAACAGGGGTAACCTGGTCATTTCAAAGGGTGCGGATACTTACTGTTATTTGTTTAACAGCAGCAAAGAATTAGAGGTACCGGATTTAACAAGGTGGTTATTTTATCTGGAATATTCATCCTTTTCCTTCCATAGGGGTTGTGAAATAAAGCCGATAAAACGAAGGCTAAAGGTAATTCACATTTTATTAACTAACAAGAAAACTAACATAGGAAGAAAGCGTAATATCAGGGGTGGTTTTAACAATATTGACTATACAATACCAAATATTCAGCTTTTCTAAAGAATAGTAGACAACTTATACCATTACGACAAAAAGATTAAGTTTTATTTAATGAAGGGGCGGAGTTTTGCTGATTTTTCAATTAACTGAAGAGGTATTCCACATCCGCTTTGCTCAATGCCTTTACAAAGCTGCTGTCATCGGCAATCAATTCTTTGGCCAGCGTTTTTTTGCGTTCCTGTAACTGCAATATTTTGTCTTCGATGGTGTCTATACAGATCATCCGGTAAGCAAAGATGTTTTTTGTCTGCCCGATCCGGTGGGTACGGTCAATGGCTTGTTGCTCTACTGCGGGGTTCCACCAGGGATCAACAATGTAAACGTAGTCGGCCGCTGTAAGGTTTAAACCCACACCACCCGCTTTCAGGGAGATGAGAAATACCCTGCATTCGTCATTATTTTGAAAATTCTGAATGGCTTTCTCCCTGTCGACCGGAGAGGTGCTTCCATCAAAGTATTCAAACTCAATGTTTTGCTCTGTAAGTTTTGCTTTTATAAGGGCGAGCATTCCTAAGAACTGTGAAAAAATGAGTGCTTTGTGTTCACCAATATTTTCTTCTATTTCCCTCGAAAGCTCATCTAATTTAATAGAATGGTTGGGGTATTTATCTTCTTCATTTAAGATAGCGGGGCTATCGCATATCTGCCGCAGTTTCATTAATCCCTGCAGGATCGTTAATTGCGATTTGTCTATTCCCTGCTGATCGATGGTGCCCAGGATCTTATCGCGGTAACTGTTTCGGTAGGCGTCATAGATCTTCCGTTGGGCCTTATCCATTTCACAAAATAAGATCGTTTCTGTTTTTTCGGGAAGGTCTTTTGCAACCTGTTCTTTTGTTCTGCGAAGAATGAACGGGTATAATAATTTACGCAAATGTTCTTTTTGTTCCTGCTCACCGAATTTATCGATTGGTGTTGCAAATTCGTTTCGGAAAAATTCCATGCTTCCGAGCAAACCCGGATTTAAGAAATTCATCTGGGCAAAAATATCAAATGTGTTGTTCTGTAGTGGGGTACCACTCATGCACAAACGATTTTTTGCGTTTAGGAGAGATGCTGCTTTGGTTACTTTTGAAGAGGGGTTTTTGATTGCCTGGCTTTCATCCAGGATAACATAGTCAAATAATATTTTCAACAATAACTGGATATCACTGCGCAATGTGCCATAAGTTGTAATAATGATATTGTGCTTCTGTAGTTCTTCAGCATCCCTGCTGCGGGTATTGCCATGGTGTATATGATATTCAAGGCCTGGCGTGAATTTTTTTACTTCATTTTGCCAATTGTATATCAATGTGGTTGGGCAAATAACGATCGCCTTTAACCCGTTGTTTATTTTTTTGTAATACTCCAGCATGGTAAGCGCCTGCACCGTTTTTCCCAAACCCATATCATCTGCCAGGATACCTCCCCAACCAACGTCATTCAAATAGCTGAGCCATTGATAACCTGAAACCTGGTATGGGCGCAGGATCGCCTGCAATGCTTCCGGGGCCGGTATTTCAGGAATGTTCTTAAACTCACGCAGCCTTTCAAATTTTTCATCTAATGCAAAACTTAATTCAGTTTCATCCCTGTTCTCATATAATTCATCTATCACACTCATGTGATACCTGGACAAACGAAGGCGGTCACTTTTTCCATCGCCTACCTTAAATAATAAGGCGTAGCGCTTTAACCATTCATCGGGTAAAATACCAAGAGATCCATCACCAAGCTGTACGAAAGATTGTTTCCCTGCAAGCGCTCTTTTAATATCGGATATGCCAACCCGTTGTTCTCCAAATTCAATTTCAACTTTTGCATCAAACCAATCTAATCCGCTGCTCACATGAATATGTGTATTCGGTTTGGCAGTATTGAACCTGAAATTTTTCAATGCCTCAAAACCATATACCGGCACTTTCATATCCTTCATTGCATCCACAAATAAGAAGAACCAGTTGTTGCGCAATACATCTGCGCCTTTTAAAACAAGGCTGCCATTTTCTTCCTGCCTTATAAACAGGGAATGGAGTCCTTCCAGTTTATTCATGAATGCTTCTTCTGCTCCTGGATTCCGGTGAATGATCAGTATCTTATCGCCATCAGGGATGGTGATGGCATTTTTATCAGACGCTTTTGTATCAAATCCGTTGTAGGTAAATATCGGCTGAAATACAAGGTAGTCGCCCCTTTCCTGCAATTGCAGTTTTACATCGGGGTTGCCGCTTTTTATTTCTTTTACTAAGCTCTTATCAAATTCAACCTGGTATTCTTTGGTCAATGGGAGGATAACTTTCTGCATCTTATCGGCCCAGTTGCTTTTACTAAGCTGGATATTTCCCTGCTTGATGAATTTTTCTGCCTGTAAAACATCTTCCGCTTTTTGCCAGAGGTATAATACATTTTCATATAAAAAAGTAAGGCTGCTATCGCATTCGTTGTTGCTGAATGGGATGGTTTCGCCATTCAATTTAACCATGCACACAATTTCAAAGTGATCATTTATTGCCGTCACTTTAAAGACTGGTGAGATCAATTCATTGCTTAATTCTATTTCAACAAGATTAGCTGTTTTAAAAACTTTTTGCCGGGGCAGGTAATAAGCAAAATTATTGGCGGTCTGTTCTTCAAATACTTTTTTTAGTTTAGGGTGCAGGTATTCTGTTATTAGTGATTTTGTTTCTTCGGGCAGGTCGTCGCCATCGTTGTGAATGATATTTTCCCATATCCCGCTAAAAGGAGAATTGCGGTTCAGGTATTTATTCACTTCGGTTTCCTGCAATTTTCTTACCTGCTGGAAAAGTTGTTTATCCTCTTCGCCAAAAAGTTCTGTGTTTACAAATTTTGTAAGGTCAAGCGCTTCGGCTTTTCCAACATATTTTTTATTGTCTTCGTCTGTGTCGCCCTGTATCGCATCCACATTGAACCCGGGATATGTTTTTGCGTTAAAGTTAAAAACCATTCCCAGTTTTTTAGCTGCGGCTTCTTCTACAATTACTTCTTCCTGCCGCACTTCAGGTGTAATAAACGCCGCAGGTTGTTTAATGCCTGTTGAAACAACTCTTTGAATCGATGTATCAAGTAATTTTAAAAACGGTTTACCGTCTTTATAAGTAAACTCAAATTTTCCGTCGAGGTTATCGTTCAGGCTGTAGCCGTATATCTGTAGTAGTTTGTTTTTTTCCTTGTCCCAGTTACGGATGCTGTCGAAATAATTGGGCCCAAATGAATTTAACAACTGCAGGAACAACAGGGTCTTGTGTTCGCAAAGCGGGTGCATGGATTCGCCGCACATGCAGGATGTATCAAAACTGCGTTCTTCATTTTTCTGTATAACTAACGGAAAGGTTTGGCCGTTGTAAACCAGTTCTGCTTCTATTCTTTCATCTGCTGCACTTATTAAATTTGCCTTTGCAGTCCGGAGCATATTTTCCGCTTCTTCATAAATAGCGGGAGAAGAAAGCATTTTGATCATCTTAAGATCAATGTGTTTCATTTTGGCAACCGTATGTAATTGGCTGTATTGAATGGTTGTGGAGCCGAGCATATTCTTGTCAACCATATCCTGCAGGCGGAACAATGCGGCTACTTCGTGCCGGCATATTTCGCCGATATTGTACGGGCAACTGCAACGCAACGACATCATTTTTGCATCGGCATACTTCTGTATATACACTTTATTAAAAGTGCTGTAGCTGTCATCTTTAACACGGAAAACAATACCGCCCATCAATTCATCATGCTCTACCAGTTCCACAAAGCCAAGCAAATGAATTTTTTTTCCCCGCCGTATCACCTCATCGGTACCGTTGTTATAAATATGCTTAATGATATGTGGTAATGCCAAATTTCAGGTACTTTTTATGAATACATTTATTTACTGATCGCACTTAACCGGTACAGAAAGTGTAAGGTCCCTGTTCAGAAAAGGCCAATTTGCAAAATTAAAGGAAAATAACTGAGCAGGGAAAGGAATGTGGGAATTTTTATGAATTCGTTTAAACCGTTTAAGGGTTTAAGTCGTTTAACGTTAGATTTATGAATCGAAACTTAATGCTTATGATAACGTCTTAAACGATATTAAACGGTTTAAACGATTGACCAAAATGCATCGGACACTCAATAAGGTATTACTAAAGGCTATAGTTGATCAGCTTTCCTTCCGAATACACCGGAAGCGCTTTTGCGGTATTAGGGGTTAAGCAGAATTGAATATCTTTTTGCAAACCAAAAGAAGAAAGGCGGATAAAATGTGATGCGTTTTTCTTTTCCATAAATTTATACAGGTCTGGCTTTGCTGCTTCATACAACCCTTCTGCCATCTGTGATGCATCGCAATTGACACTAAAATGGCTATTGATTTTTTGTATAACCATTCCTGCAAATAAACTGTCTTCAATATTTACCCTGTCCTTCCATGCGGCACAGGCAAGTATCACTGGTTGTTCTTTTTTGATAAGATATTCACAAACAACATCAAGATTTGCAAAAGAACCGGTTACGATATTTGTAGCACCGTTGTTAAGGGCCATGTGTAATAGCCTGGTGCCATTAGTTGTGGTAAGCACCAGTGTTTTTCCTTCAATAAATTCTCTTGGATATTCGAATGGAGAATTACCATATTCAAGCCCTTCGGCTACCTTGCCATCCCGTTCTCCTGCAGTGATCGCATTTATTTGTTTACCGATGCGCATACATTCTGCAACGCTATCAACAGGGATAATTGCTTTGGCTCCATTTTCCAGCGCAGTTGCAATGGTAGACGTTGCACGCAATACATCAATGATGACAATAATACTTTGGCTTACATCGTATAAATGCAACAAAGAAGGAGAAAGACAGGTATAAAGAGAATACTTTTTATTTTCCATAGATGCTAGCTTTCCTTTATCAGACAAAAGGAATTTTTACAACTTTTGCCCTTAACAGTGTTGTCCGGATCTTAATAAATATTTCAGTATTCACTGCGGCAAAGTTTGAGTTTACATAACCCATGCCGATCGCTTTACCGAGTGATGGGGATTGCGTACCAGATGTTACCCTGCCAATGACATTGCCTTCAAAATCCTTTATCTCATAATCATGGCGTGCAATACCTTTTTCAATCATTTCAAAACCAACTAATTTTTTTGATAGCCCATTTGCTTTTTGTTTTTCAAAAATTGCTTTTGAAGTAAAGTCTTTTGAAAATTTAGTTATCCAGCCCAGACCCGCTTCCAATGGAGACGTAGTATCGTCAATATCATTTCCATATAAACAATAACCCATTTCCAAACGAAGGGTATCTCTTGCGCCTAAGCCAATGGGTTTGATCCCGGCATCTGCATTGAATATTGCATCCCAGATCATATTGGCTGCATTATCCTTGTCTTCAAAATATATTTCCACGCCACCTGCGCCGGTGTAACCGGTTGCGCTGATGAGCACATTATCTACTCCCGCAAATTTTCCTTTTTCAAAAGTGTAGTATTTTAAATTGAGTATATCAACTTCTGTGAGTGTTTGTAAAATTTTCGTCGCATCCGGACCCTGTATCGCTAACAAACATGTTTTATCGGAAATGTTATGCATTTCTGCTTTGTTGGTATTGTGATCTGATATCCATTTCCAGTCTTTATCAATATTGCCTGCATTTACTACCAGCATGTACGCATTGTTTTCTTCCAAACAATAAACAAGTAAGTCATCAACAATACCGCCTTCATAATTTGGCAGGCAACTGTATTGTGCTTTTCCTGAGGTAAGTTTTGATGCATCATTTGTTGTGATGCGTTGTATCAGGTCGAGTGCATGAGGGCCTTTTACAATGAATTCTCCCATGTGGCTCACATCAAACACGCCTGCTTTATTTCTAACTGTAGCGTGTTCTTCATTGATGCCCGAATAAGATATGGGCATATTGAACCCTGCAAATTCCGCCATTTTTGCGCCTAGAGCAATGTGTTTTTCTGTAAAAGGAGTATTCTTCATGAACCGTTTTTAGTTGGCAAATGTAATTCAAAATTTTTGCAGATATTACTAATGTGATTATTCCGTTTTTTTCATAAGTACGTTTGGATCGTTAGTTTTATCAATAACACAACACGTTATTATATAGATTAATTTTGCCCTCGTGAAAAAAAAGAATAAAAATATCGTCCTTGAAAATATTGCTGTTACCGATTATGCGGCAGAAGGAAAAGCGCTTGCCCGCCATGATGGAAAAGTGATCTTCATTGCCGGCGCCGTTCCAGGCGATACCGCTGATGTCATACTTATCAAAAATAAAAAAGACTGGGCCGAAGGCAGGGTTTTAAAAATTACAACGCCTGCACCAGACAGGTTAATTCCTTTTTGCAGTCATTTTGGAATTTGTGGTGGTTGCAAATGGCAAATGCTTCCTTATGAAAAACAATTACAATATAAGCAACAGGAGGCCGAACAAAATCTTAAACGTATCGGTAAAACAGATCTTCCCGAACTTATGCCAATCATTGGTTCTACTGATACCATTCATTACCGCAACAAGCTTGAATTTACTTTTAGCAATAAACGTTTCTTAACCAATGATGAGATCGGTTCCGAAACAGCGGTTCAACAAAGCGGGGCGCTGGGTTTTCACGTTCCCCGCATTTTTGATAAAGTAATAGATATCCATGAATGTTATTTAATGGATGATGTGAATAACAAGATCCGCAATACCATCCGCGATTTTTCAAAGCAACATGGTTTTGCATTTTATGATATTAGAGAACATACGGGCTGGTTGCGCAATATTATTATACGGTATTGCAACACGGGTGAGCTGATGGTGAATATCTGTATCAATCACGAAGATGAAGCTAACAGAATTTTATTGTTCGATCACCTGCTTCAACAGGTCCCTTCTATCACTACTTTACTATATACTATCAATCCAAAATGGAACGACAGTATTTATGATCTTGAACCGCAGGTTTATTCAGGCAAGGGAACAATAACAGAGCGATTGGAAAATTTTGAATTCATCATCAGTCCAAAATCTTTTTTTCAAACAAATACAAAACAGGCTGAGCAGCTTTATTCTGTAGCCCGCGATTTTGCCGGGCTTACAGGAAATGAGATTGTATATGACCTTTATTGCGGTACAGGCAGTATCGGAATTTTTGTTAGCGAAAAAGCAAAAAAAATTATTGGGGTAGAAGTGATCGAAGATGCGATTGAAGACGCAAAAAAAAATGCAGCGGCCAATAATATTGACCATGCTCATTTTTTTGCAGGTGATGTAATCAAGATCTGTAACGACGATTTTTTTACCCAACACGGAAGACCCGATGTGATCATTACCGATCCTCCAAGGGTTGGAATGCACGAAAAATTAGTAATTAAACTGCTGGAAATTGCTGCGCCAAAAATTGTTTATGTGAGTTGCAATACTGCCACACAGGCAAGGGATATTAATTTACTCAGTGAAAAATATTCAGTAGAAAAGATTCAACCTGTTGACATGTTTCCGCACACACATCATATTGAATGTGTGGTATTACTCAAACTTAAATAGATCATTTACAATTAACTTTGCTCCATGGCATACGGAAATAGTTTTCAGAGAACAACTCCCATCGTTTTAAATCTTATCATCATCAATGCGCTTGTCTTTTTTGCACAGATGGCTTTTGGCGGAATGTCTGATCTGAGCAAAGTGAATGACCTGTTTGCATTACACCATTACAAATCAGAAGTGTTCAGGCCTTATCAATTGCTAACACACATGTTCATGCATGGGGGCTTTTTTCATATTATCTTCAATATGCTTGCCTTGTGGATGTTTGGAACCGTGATAGAAAAAGCCTGGGGGCCAAAACGTTTTTTAATTTTTTATTTGGTTTGTGGATTGGGCGCCGGATTGGCCCAAATGGGTTCATATATCCATGAATTCTGGCAAATAGACCACGCCAATATTGCCAATGAATTATACAATGAATACCAAATGGTATTGCGAATGAATTGTACGGTGGGGGCATCGGGTGCCATCATGGGCGTGATGGCTGCATTTGGTTATCTTTTTCCAAATACACAATTATTCATCATGCCAATACCCTTCCCGGTAAAAGCAAAATGGGCGATACTGGGTTTTATAGCTTTAGATGTTTTTGGTGGCGTTGTAAAAGTGCAGGGTGATAATATTGCCCACTTTGCCCACGTTGGCGGGGCATTGATCGGTTTTTTAATTGTGTTTTATTGGAATAAAACCAACAAAAAAACGTTCTATTAAATAAAAGGTTAACATCTTTTTATTTATTAGCATAGTAATTTTACCACAATAAGCAACGTTATGGGCGAGTCGGAAAGATATCAGGAGTTTAAAAAAATAAAACGCAGCAGGTTTACCCTGGGGCAGGATGGTAATGCCCTCGTTGGCCTTTTTACATTGAATGTGATCTTTTTTTTAATTCTCCTCACCGCACAGGTAGCATATTTCTTTTACCAGCAAACGCCCGAATTATACAATGCACAGGTAGTTCAATGGTTTGAGCTTCCGGCAAGCCTTACGAAGCTCAGCGAAAAACCCTGGACACTTTTAACCTATATGTTCAGTGATACCGGACAAAACCTCATTCGCATTATCAGCAACATGTTATGGCTATGGGCATTTGGTTATATCCTGCAGGAGATGACGGGCAATGATAAAATAATACCCATTTATATTTATGGTGGTGTATTGGGCGGCATTCTTTTTATTGCGGCCAATTATTTAATTCCCCCGATCCATTCTCAAATAAATCAGGCGGCTTTATTGGGTGCAAATGCCGGAACAATGGCTGTTGCGATGGCAACTACTACCTTATCGCCCAATCATAAATTTTTTACCATGATACGTGGCGGTATTTCCATTTGGGTGCTGATGGCTGTATATCTTTTTATTGATCTTGTTGGCGTTTCTTCCATGAATGCAGCGTACAGTCTTTCCCACATCGGCGGTGCACTTGCCGGGTTTTTATTTGTTTTGTTTATGAGAAGGGGGCGTGACGGAAGCGTATGGATGAATCGTTTGTATGACTGGTTTATCAACCTCTTCAATCCAAATAAAAAACGCGGTGCTCATACAACAAAAAATAAAGTGTTTTATAATACCGGCAACCGCAGTCCTTTTAGCAAAAAAGCGATCATTACACAACAACGTGTAGATGAGATCCTTGATAAAATAAACCAGCGGGGCTACCAGTTCTTAACAGATGAGGAAAAGCAGATATTGAAAAAAGCTGCGGATGAAGATCTATAGCTGATGTATGATGTATTGATTTAATGATCTGTGATGTGCATTTATCGCTATAAAAATAGAACCTCCCGTTAAGATTCAAACATCTTCAAATCATACATTATCAAATCATACGTCTTCACATTCTAAAATAGATTTTACCTTTAATACATGTCTACCAAAACGCTAAGACGGTTTACCAAACAGATCTTTGTAATAAGCAATATCTGCGCCGCCCTGTTTTTTTTATTGGGATGTTATGGTAGTTGGTTTAATCCTTCGCAATTTTGGTTTATCGGTTTTTTTGCACTGGCTTCTTTTTATTTATTACTCCTTTTGATCGGCTTTATTGTTTTCTGGATATTTACAAAACCAGGGATGATATTGATAAGCATCATAACCATACTGCTGGCCTGGATGCCCTTAAAACACCTGGTAAAACTGCGGCTCTCATCATCATTTACCATGCAAAAGCAACCTGCCAATATCAGGGTCATGAGCTGGAATGTTGAGCATTTTGATATTCTTGAACACAAAACACACCCTGAAAGAAAACAGGAAATGATAGACATGATCAACGGCTACCAACCCGATATAACCTGTTTCCAGGAAATGGTTGGAAGTGATAGTATCCCCGCTGCCATTAATTATATTCCGGATTTTATGATAGGAATGGAAATGAGGGATTATCATTATTCCTACAATTGGAAAGTTGATTTTGACGGCAACCACCACTTCGGAATTATTATTTTTAGCAAATACCCCATCATCAATAAGCAAACGATAAGCTTTCCTCCCAATGACTATAATTCCATCTTTCAATACATAGATATTTTAAAAGAAAAGGATACTTTCAGGATATTTAATGTCCATTTGCAGTCGCTTAAATTCAGCGATACCAACCTCAGGTATATAGACGATCCTTCCCTCAAAGACGAGGCGGACCTTAAAAATTCAAAAAATATAATTTCGAAATTTAAAATCGGTTTTCTTAAACACCGGGTACAAAGCGACCGTATTAAAAAGGAAATGGACAAAAGCCCATATCCTGTTATTGTTTGCGGGGATTTTAATGACGTGCCAAACAGTTATGCCTATAATACTATTGGCAAGGGAATGAAGAATGCTTTTACAGAAAAAGGAACTGGCATCGGGCGCACTTTTTTTAGCATCTCACCCACATTGCGTATTGATAATATTTTTACAGACAGCCGGTTCAACGTAGAACAATATGTTCGTGTAAAAAAGAAAATAAGTGATCATTTTCCCATCATTGCTGATTTGTATTTTAAAAAAGAGTAAATTGCATCAGATGACAAAGTTTACAACTCCATATTATTTTTGCATTTACTGTTGCCCTGGCGGCATAGCTTAATATCTTTGTGCCCTGGCACAGAACTCAAAACCCATATTTACTTATAACGCCAGTTCGTTCAATATTGTTATGTTGTACAAGTGTGCGACGCCAATGAAGTTGAATAAAGAACAACAGCTGATAAAAAAATAATAAAATGCCATTAAAAATTTATAATTCATATTCCAGAACAAAAGAAGAATTTATTTCCATCACGCCGGGCCATGTGGGTATGTATGTGTGCGGCCCTACGGTAAGCGGCGAAAGCCATCTTGGTCATGCCCGGCCGTATATCACTTTTGATGTTGTGTACCGCTACCTTACCTACAAAGGAAATAAGGTACGTTATGTACGTAACATTACAGATGCGGGCCATTTTGAGGAAGAGGGCCGTGAAGCCGAAGATAAGATCTCTAAAAAAGCTGTGCTGGAAAGATTGGAACCCATGGAGCTGGTACAAAAATATACCAATCTCTATCATTGGGCCATGAAACAATTCAACAATGTTGAACCAAGTATTGAACCAACAGCAACCGGCCATATTGTTGAACAAATAAACATGATCGAAAAGATCATTAAAGAAGGTTATGCTTATGAAGTAAATGGTTCTGTATATTTTGATGTGAAAAAATATGCTGCCAATCATGATTATGGTAAACTCAGCGGACGTGTTCTTGACGATCTTTTGGAAAATACCCGTGAGCTGGAGGGGCAGGAAGAAAAAAGAGATCGTACAGATTTTGCGCTTTGGAAATCTGCTGCCCCCGAACACATCATGCGCTGGAAAAGCCCGTGGGGCGAAGGTTTCCCTGGCTGGCATATCGAATGCTCGGCCATGGCAACAAAATACTTAGGCACCAAGTTCGACATACACGGAGGCGGAATGGATTTGTTATTCCCACATCATGAAAGCGAGATTGCACAAAGCACAATTTGCAATGATCATGCACCGGTAAAGTATTGGATGCACAATAACATGATCACCATCAACGGGAGAAAGATGGGGAAAAGTTATAACAATGTTATTAAACTAACGGAATTGTTTAGCGGCGATCATCCATTGCTTACACAGGCCTTTCATCCGATGACAATCAGGTTTTTTATTTTACAAAGCCATTACCGCAGTACGCTGGATTTTAGCAGTGAGGCTTTGGTTGCAAGCGAAAAAGCGTTTAAGAGATTGTGGGAAGCGTATGAAACCCTGCAAAAACTCTCTCCCCCTAACCCCATGCCCCCCGACCCCCTAAAGGGGGAGATGACCGGAGCGAATGGGGGTTCGTTTGATGCAGAGCTGGATACGAAAATTGTTGCATGGTTAAATGAGTTTGAAGAATTTACAGATGATGATTTCAGTACGCCGAAGGTTTTGGCTAATATGTTTGAAATTGCGCCAACGATCAATTCGATCAAAGACGGTTTGATAACGGTTGATACGATCAGTGCAACAACCTTGCAATTGATGAAAGATAAATTCAAAATATTTTTAGAAGATATTTTTGGATTGAAAAGCGTGGCGGATTCAAACAATGAAACACTGAAAGGGGTAATACAGCTACTCATCGATATTCGCAAGGAAGCAAAAACAAAAAAAGATTTTGCAACTTCTGATAAGATACGCAACCAACTTACCGAATTGGGTGTTTTATTGAAAGATGAAAAAGATGGGGGAATGAGTTGGGGGATGGAATAAGAGATCGTTTAAGACGTTTAAAGCCTGCCTGTCTGCCGACAGGCAGGCTTTAAACGATAAATTAAATACATGCCGCACCGGGTTCATCTAAGTAAAGACAAAAAATTTAAAAAGATCCTCGACCTGCAGGAGCCTTATGTATTAGAAAGGCATAAAAATATTTACCTGCATTTGTGCTATTCCATCATGAGCCAGCAACTAAGTACAAAAGTTGCAGATGTTTTTCACAGAAGGTTTTTAGAGCTGTATAAAGGAAAAGAACCCACAGAAAAACAAATAGCTGAAACGCCATTTGAAATTTTGAGGGGCATTGGCTTAAGCAATGCAAAGGCAAATTATGTTTTGAATGTGTGCCGGTTTTTTATCGATGAAAAAATTACCGATCAACGTCTGCATGAAATGAGCAATGAAGAAATAATAAAATATCTTTCGCAAATAAAAGGCGTAGGGCAATGGACGGTAGAAATGGTCTTAATGTTCACACTTGGCAGGGAAGACATTTTTGCTGTTGACGACCTTGGGATACAACAAGCCATTTGTAAATTATACAAGATCGATGCAACAGATAAAAAAGAAATGAAACAACAGATGCTGAAGATTTCTGCTAAATGGAGCCCATATAGAACTTATGCCTGCAGGTATTTGTGGGGGTGGAAGGATAATGTACCGGAACCTAAAAAATAATCGTCATTGCGAGGAACAAAGCAATCTGTGTTCTTAATGATTAGATTGCTTCGTTCCTCGCAATGACGGCCAAATTAAACCTGTATTAGTTTCACGATCTCCTCTAAATAATTTTTATCCCTTTCATCAAAATGATCCAACGCTTCGCTGTCAATATCCAATATTGCTACAACTTCATTCTCTTTAAATATAGGAACAACAATTTCCGATCTGGATAAGCTGCTGCATGCAATATGGCCGGGAAATGTTGAAACATCGGCAATGATCAATGTTTTTTTATCTTCCCACGCCTTGCCGCAAACGCCCTTTCCTTTTTTAATTCTTGTGCACGCAACCGGCCCCTGGAAAGGGGCTAATACCAATTCGTCTTTCTTCACCAAATAAAATCCTACCCACAACCAGTTAAACTGTCCTTTGAGTGCTGCTGTTATGTTTGCAAGATTGGCCACAAGGTCGGGCTCTCCATCCAGCAACGCTTTTATTTGCGGTAGCAACGTTTTATATTGTTCCTCTTTCGTTCCTGTAATAATTACCAGGTCTTCTGCCATATTGCAAAGATAGTTCGTATTCGTTTTAAGAAAATGATTAGCATTAGCTAAAGAGAAATTAACTTGGTACCGGTTTTTTTAAAAGTAAAGATTCTATTTTTTTCAAAAGGCTTGTTATACTAAAAGGCTTGTTAAGAAAATCATCTGCACACACTTGTTTTGTCAGTGATTTTAATTCATCAATCCCTGAAACAAGAATGATTGAGATGTTTTTTGTCTTTTCGTTTTGTTTTAAATCACGGCATAATGATGATCCTTCTTTTCCGCTTAGCTGGTTATCCAATAATATCAGGTCGGGATTAATTCCTGTACTTAAAAAATTCATTTCGGCTGCCGGATCCTCTGTAACTTCATACCCTGCATTCTGAAGTATCATTGATACAATCTTAACCGTGCATGGGTCGTCATCTGCTACAAGAATGTTGTATTTTTTTTCCATGATACATTGATTTTTTCTTCCGCCTCTATTATAGCAAATCCGGTTCCAAAATTCATATTTTACTTAAAAGTTCTGATATTAATTCCGGTTCATATCCTTTTTGAACTAAAAAAAACCGGATTTTCTGTTTTTTATTACGTACCTCTTTTTCTTCTTTTAACAATTCTTTTTTTTCTTCGAATAATTTTTGCAGTGTTTTTTTATACTCCTCATCGGCTATTGATGCGAGTCCTTTTTTTATACAATATTCACTAACACGTTTTTGTTTTAATTCGTATTTTATTTTTATCCTTCCCCATTGTCTTATCCTGAACTTTCCCCCGGCAAAAGCAACCGCATATCGTTCTTCATTTAAATAATTTTCTTCAATCATTTGAGATAACAAAGACTCCACTTCTTCTTTATATAAACCAAAACTGTATAATTTTTCCTTTACTTCCTGGTGGCTGCGTTCCTGGTAGCTGCAATAATGTTTTATTTTTTGAAGGGCTCTTTCCGTTCCAATATTCTTTTGTTGCATATTCTCTTTTTTCGTGTTCGGCACTTCTTATTTGTTTTTGTAAATTTCCACCAGATATTGAAACATGCCAAATTTTAAAAGGTTGATGGGGTTTTCGGCAAAGGAATTTCACCCGTTTCCCCTGAAGACCCGCTTCTACAAAGGATGTATTACGTTTGAAGACCGTCACTAAATTATCTTGGTCTGATTAGTCGCAATATTTTATCTTTGGCTCTTATTAAACAACTCTTATGAAGTTTATCGTTTCTTCTTCGGCGCTGCTAAAACAACTGCAGCAGATCAGTGGCGTAATAAATGCCAATACCGTACTTCCTATATTGGAAGATTTTTTGTTTGAAATTGAAAAAAACAAATTAACCGTGGTGGCAACAGACCTGGAAACGGTGATGAAAGTTCACATGGATATTGAAGCAAAAGACAGCGGAAAAGTTTGTATTCCCGCAAAGATCTTAATGGATTCATTAAAGAATATTGCAGAACAACCACTCACTTTTAATATTGACAAAAACTTTGCGGTAGAAATTACGAGCGATAATGGTAAGTACAAAGTAATGGGCGAAAACCCTGATAATTTCCCCCGTGAACCGGCAGCCGATGACGCCAATTCTTTTACCATGACCTCCTCTGCATTGGTTACGGCAATTAACAAAGCGCTCTTTGCGGTAAGCAGTGACGACCTTCGCCCGGCCATGACTGGCGTATATTTTGAACTGGATAAAAAAGGCGCCACTTTCGTAGCAACAGATGCGCACAGGCTTGTTCGTTATACACGTACCGATGTAAGCTGCCCAAAAAAAGACAGTTTCATTGTTCCCAAAAAACCGCTCAATCTATTAAAATCTGCTTTACCGGATAATGAAGATGAACTGAACATTTCATACAACAGCAATCATTTGTTTGTAACACATGGTGGCACTGAACTTGTGTGCCGTTTAATAGATGCACGCTTCCCCGATTATAAAGTTGTGATCCCTGTTGATAATCCATATAAGATGGTTGTAAGCCGCGGAGATTTTCAAAATGCATTGCGCAGGGTAAGCGTCTTCAGCAACAAAAGCACCAACCAGGTTGCATTAACCATCACCGGTAATGAATTGCAACTTGCAGCACAGGATGTTGATTTTAGTTTTGAAGGCAATGAGCGCATGGCCTGCCAGTATGATGGTGAAGACCTGCAGATCGCTTTCAATGCAAAATTTTTAATTGAAATGCTAAATGGTGCAGACACTGCTGAAATAACCATGGAACTGAGTACGCCTACAAAAGCCGGTATCATCAAGCCTTCCGAACAGGCGGATAATGAACAATTGTTGATGTTGGTGATGCCATTAATGCTGAATAATTAATAATATTGATCTTATAAATAGTATCTCATTTAAACCGCTTTCATTTCTGAAAGGGGTTTTTTATTTTATATTTATCGCATGAAAACAATCGGGCTCATCGGTGGCATCACCTGGCATTCAACATTAGATTATTACAGGTTACTAAATGAAGGGGTGAATAAAAAACTGGGCGGCTCGCACGCTGCCAAAATAATTTTGAACTCGCTTGATTTTGCCGAGATTAAAATACTGACCGAACAACAGGACTGGGAAAACATTGCTGCCATAATGTGTAAAGCTGCAAAAGCAGTAGAGGCTGCGGGTGCCGATTGTTTGCTCATTGGTGCCAATACAATGCATAATATTGCTGATAAGGTAAGGCCGGTTATAAATATTCCTCTTATACATATTGCAGAAGCAACGGCCGGGGCGATCAAAAATAAAAAATTAAAAACCGTTGCACTACTCGGTACAAAGTACACCATGCAGATGGATTTCTATAAAGACAAACTGTTGGCGCACGGCATTTCAACGATCATCCCTTCAGATGCAGGTATTGAATTCATCAACCGTTCTATTTATGAAGAATTCAGTAAGGGGATTTTTTTGCCTGAAACAAAAAAGCAATACCTGCATATCATTGATAAACTCATCGGGCAAGGCGCAGAAGGAATTATTTTTGGTTGCACCGAAATTCCTATACTTATAAAACAAACCGATTGTTCCGTTCCGGTTTTTGATACTGCTTATATTCATTCAATGGCAGCTGTGGATTTTGTTTTGCAGGATTAGGAAATAACCGTCATTGCAAGGAACGAAGCAATCTAAAAAGATGGTCAACGGAAATGAGATTGCTTCGTTCCTCGCAATGACGGATTGATTTAAATACCACAATACCGGTTATTATGCGTACATTTGCGCCAGTTCATTTATTCCGCGGCATTTTAAGCCAGTTTTTATTGATAATATTCCATTCCAATAAATGCTTTTTTAAAGCACTCTCGTTTTTGATGATGAAGTTCAACACTTCATTTCCGCATTCATTTTAATTATTATACATTGTTATTTACAGATTTAAAGATCATTGAGCCCATTTTAAATGCGCTTCACAAGGAAGGTTACACAAAACCAACGCCTATTCAGCACGCTGCGATCCCTCACATTTTAGCAGGAAAAGACCTGTTAGGATGTGCTCAGACTGGTACGGGGAAAACGGCCGCTTTCGCAATTCCCATGCTGCAACTATTATCCAAACCCCACGCATCGGTGCCGGGTCAGCGCCCCATAAGGGCATTGATACTTACACCAACCCGTGAGTTGGCGATACAGATTCAGGAAAGTTTTAAAGCTTATGGTAGCGAACTTCGACTCAAAAACCTGGTTGTTTTTGGTGGCGTTAATCAACAACCACAAACACAGGCTTTGCAAAGGGGCGTAGATATCCTGGTTGCAACACCGGGACGCTTGCTTGACCTGATGAGCCAGGGATATATCAATTTAAAAGATATTGAAATTTTTGTACTGGATGAAGCAGACCGTATGCTTGATATGGGTTTTGTGCATGATGTTAAACGGATCATCACCAAAATACCGGTAAAACGCCAAACACTTTTCTTTTCGGCAACCATGCCAAAAGAGATACAGGGCCTTGCAAACGCTATTTTAACGAACCCCGTAAAAGTAGAGGTTACTCCCGAATCAACTACGGCAGAAACCATTGAGCAATCCATTTATTTTGTTGAAAAAAACAACAAGCGGCTACTCCTTGCAGATATTCTTAAAGATAAGTCCATTGAAACAGCGCTTGTTTTTACCCGTACAAAACACGGCGCAGATAAAGTTGTAAAAGACCTTATCAGGATCGGTGTCAAAGCTGAAGCTATTCATGGAAATAAATCTCAAAACAACCGTCAACGGGCTTTGAGTAATTTTAAAGACAGAACAACCAGGGTTTTGGTTGCTACAGATATTGCCGCCCGTGGTATTGATGTGGATGAACTTACCCATGTTATCAATTATGAATTACCAAATATTCCTGAAACTTATGTTCACCGGATCGGCAGGACCGGCAGGGCGGGACTTAGTGGTATTGCGTTATCTTTCTGCGAACAGGAAGAATTGCCATACCTGAAGGATATTCAAAAACTGATCGGCAAAGAAATTCCAAAAGAGACCAATCATCCTTATCACATGGATTTTTCGGGTTATAATTTAAAATCGGCTCCTGCAAATAAGCCTCAGCAAAACCGGCACGGTGGGAATAATCATCCAAGGCCGCATCGCAAGTTCACCAAGCAAAGGTATTAAGTATAAAACATTGCCACAGGTTCACAGATTAAAAAAAGCAATCAGGTGAATCTGTGGCAATATCTTTTCTGGGGCGGTTCTCAATCTCTGCCATTCAAATTCTATCTTTGCCCACTCAAATTTTGAATTATGTTTAATAAACGTATTAAAATAAAAGAATTACTGCAATCGGAGAAATCGGGTTATGAAGCTACCGTAATGGGCTGGGTACGAACTTTTAGGAATAACCAGTTCATTGCACTAAATGATGGAAGTACAAATAATAACCTGCAGGTGCTGGCAAGTCTTGGTATGTTTGATGACGCAACTTTAAAACGCATTACAACCGGGGCTTGTATAAAAGCTGTTGGTGAAGTTATTCCTTCATTGGGCAAAGGACAGAAAGTAGAACTAAAAGCAACATCGATTGAAATATTGGGCGACAGTGATGCAGAAAAGTTTCCTTTACAACCTAAAAAACACAGCCTGGAATTTTTGCGTGAGATCGCTCACCTGCGTTTTCGCACAAATACATTCGGCGCCATTTTCAGGGTAAGGCATTCGCTGGCTTTTGCCATACATAAATTTTTTAATGATAAAGGCTTTGTTTATTTACACACACCCATCATTACAGCAAGTGACGCAGAAGGTGCCGGTGAAATGTTTAAAGTAACCACATTGCCATTGGATGGGACCGCTGTTGACAAAGAAGGCAATATCAATTTTAAAGATGATTTTTTTGGCCGCAGCACAAACCTCACAGTTAGCGGACAGCTTGAGGGTGAATTAGCGGCTATGGCTTTCGGTGATGTTTATACTTTTGGGCCAACTTTTCGTGCAGAGAACAGCAATACAACCCGCCACCTGGCAGAATTCTGGATGATTGAACCCGAAGTTGCATTCGCCGACCTGGAAGATAATATGAACCTGGCTGAAGATTTTATTAAATACATCATCGGCTATACAATAGAAAACAACAAAGAAGACCTGGAATTTTTAGCACAACGCCTGGAGGAAGAAGAAAAACAAAAACCACAAACTGAGCGTAGTGAAATGGGGTTACTGGAAAAATTGAATTTTGTTGTCAATAACGATTTTGAAAGATTGACTTATACCGAGGCAATCGACATACTGAAAGAAAGCAATCACAACAAGAAAAAGAAATTCCAGTATCTGATCGAAGGCTGGGGAGTGGATCTGCAAAGTGAGCACGAACGTTACCTCGTAGAAAAGCATTTTAAGAAACCGGTGATCCTTACAAATTATCCAAAAGAAATAAAAGCGTTTTACATGCGCCAGAATGATGATGGCAAAACGGTAGCAGCAATGGATATTCTTGCTCCTGGTATTGGCGAGATCGTTGGCGGAAGTCAGCGGGAAGAAAGGCTGGATCTTCTTTTACAAAGAATGAAAGAGATGCACATTCCTGCCGAGGAGCTTGATTGGTACCTTGATACCCGCAGGTTTGGCGCTTGTCCGCACGCGGGCTTTGGCCTTGGTTTTGAAAGGCTGGTATTATTCGTAACCGGCATGACGAATATCAGGGACGTGATCCCGTTCCCAAGATTTCCGAAAAGCGCTTCATTTTAAACAATCAATTTATATTTCCGTGATCATACGCCCCTCTCCTTCGGAGAGAGCCTGTCCAGATTATTCGGGAGCCTGGGGGTGAGGTCAACCGTGGTATTGCTGCGGTTTTTTTTATTGCTATACTATTAGGATATTTATACTTTCCAATACAAATAATATGAATAAAAGAAATTACCTTGATATCATTCTTAACCCGCTGGAATTGCTTCGTACAAAAAAAGTTTTGAAGGTAAACCCTACCATTGAACCGGAAAGGAAAGAGCCGGAAGAAATCCAAATTATTGTTTATGAATTTGATAAGAATGCCACTCAATGTATCACTGTAAAATCTGTTGAAGATTGTTTTCGTTTTCTGAACACCCCATCCAATACCTGGATAAATATAGATGGCCTGAAAAAAGATGAGGTCGAAAAGATCTGTAACCATTTTGGCATTCATCAATTGATAACTGAAGATATATTGAGCATTGGCCAGCGTCCAAAAATGGATGATATCAACGGATTGGTTTTCTGCCTGCTTTATATGCTGTATTTTAATGAAAAAGATTCGGCCGTTGAAACCGAACAAATAAGTATAATACTGGGTAAAAATTTTGTTATCAGTTTCCAGGAAGACGCACATAGAGATGTTTTCAACGGGCTTCGGGATAAAATAAACGTGAATGGAAGTAAAGTGCGGATTAACGGCGCTGATTTTTTATTTTATTCACTCATAGATCTTATCGTAGATCATTTTTATGTTGTGATGGAAAAGCTGGGTGAAAAAATTGAGGCCCTCGAAGAAGATATTATGCGTAATCCCGGTAAAAGGAGCCTTGTCAGGATCAATATCCTTCGAAAGGAAATGATCGTTCTTAAAAGAAATATTGCGCCTGTGAGGGAAATAATAAACGGCATTTTACGAAGCGAAAATGAACTGATCGAAGAAAGAACAGAAAAATATTTTAAGGATGTTTATGATCATATCATACAGGCAAATGATCTTGCCGAAAACTACCGCGATATGATGATGAGCTTACAGGATCTTTATCTTAATACGGTGAATTTGAAATTGAACGAGGTGATGAAAGTTATGGCAATTGTAACCTGCCTGCTGGCTCCGGCCACTGTTATTGGAGGCATTTTCGGGATGAATTTTGATATCATTCCCTTGTTGCATATTTATTGGGGTTTTTTTATTTCGGTAGGATTGATGTTGTTTATCCCTATTGGGATGGTGGTTATTTTTAAACGGCGGGGGTGGTTTTGAATATTGAACAAGGAATGTCGAATTATGAAGTGTTAAATTCCGATCTGCATTCAAGATTCCTTG